>CAZPXC010000014.1:3645-16440 GCA_964590935.1 uncultured Methanosarcinales archaeon | reverse complement strand
AAGAGGCATCAGACTGTTCCGGCGGCATATCTCCTGTCTATCAGCATGGTGTTTGCTTTTTTTTATCTTCAAAACTCTTACTTTGCAGATCATTTTTATCCTGTTATCTCTGCATTTTCTCTGTTTATCTTTGCAGTCCCTTTTTCTGAGCTTTTTAAGAAAAAGGGCTATAAAAGCCACCTTGCTTTGGCGGTTCTCTTTATCTTGATGCTGATGATATTTTTATTGTCTGTTGCAGATGCAAACACAGATATCAAAGATTTCTATGGGATTACAACAAAGGCCCCGGAGATACTAGAGGCCTATGTCCCTGAAGGATGCACAGTCATCGCGCCTTATCCGCCGAATGTCATGATGGGGACCAATATCAAGTCGATTGCAGCCAAAGACGCATTAAACCTAAGCACAGATAAATGCCTTTATTTTCTGGAGGATTATCTTTGCACCAACCGTACAGACTGGGGTGCAATGACAAGCGATTGTGAAAAGATAAGGGACACTTATTGTCTCAGGCCAGAGCTAGTCATAACAAGCGAAAATGGCCTGAAATACACATTGTTTCGCGTAAGTGAGAAGCCCTGCAACTTGACAAAGATAAGCATTACTACGTGAGGGACATAAGATATTAATAATGGAGAGTATTATACATATAAGCATGGAGTATAGCAACAGGTTCAGACAGCTTGTTGAAAATAAACCATATTGTTCTCAGCTTATTGAGGGTTGCGGCGCTGTGGGTGTTGATTTTTCACACTGGACAAAGATGCGGGGGTTCATAGCTAAAACGATAAACAGGGATGGGACAATCCTTGACATAGGCTGCGGTTCAGGATTCCTGCTCTTTTGTATTCAGGAATGGGCAAGACACAGCATCATCCCTTATGGGATTGACAAGGATGAGTCATTGATAAGGGAAGCAAAAAAATACATGTCAAAGAATAACTTTGCAGCTTATACTATTGACTGGGACAAACGTCTTGACCCACTTAAGGGCCTTGAAAAATTTAATATCCCGTCCAGATATACATTTGTATACTGGAACGTCTGGGACATGTTAACTTTTGACAGGAAATCTGAGTTATATAAATATGAGAGAGCACTTTTTGAGAGTGTCTTTGAGCTCGTTGAAAATGGCGGAAGGCTGATACTCGGATTTTATGATTCTGACAGGAACAAGAAGCAAAAGATCCGGAACCTGGAGGGTTGTGGTTATGGTTTCAACGGGGTACTTGAGAACTACTCTGTCCGCAGTGATGAACCGGTCGAGATAGCTGCCTGGATTGACAAGTGTTGATAATATAATTTATAAAATACAGGTAAATTTTCATATATTATCCAACCCAATAGAGTGTTGCATTGTAAACTGTCTGGCTCTGGATTCCAAGTTCAGTGGATGTTATCTTTCTGAAAAAGACAAGCTTGTTATTGTCAACAAAATCCTGGCACATTGTTTTGGATTTTTCTGTCGGGTAGACGCAGCTGATGTCATCAACAAACACATAACACCTATGGTCATCCTCTGGCTTTATAAAATCGTCAGCAGAGACCGAGTCAAATACAGTCGTGGCGCTGAACCTTGCAGGATGGTTTGAGATGATTGTGCAATTATGAGGGATAATATCCTGTAGCTTTTCAGGAAGTATTGTCGCAAAATAAAATCTTTTGACATAACCTTCATTAAGTTGGTCTTCTTTGTATTTGTATGCATTGTGATAGCTGAAAGCAAAAAGTAAAACAAGCACTGCGACAGACAATATCGCCCTCATCCTATTTTTTTTAACAATAGATACAAGCCTTGATACGCCATAACCAAGAAGCACATATAGTGAAGCGACAGTTAAGGAGAAATGCCTGCCGATGGTAAGATGCGCCGGTTCCAGCATCAAGTAGATAAGCGCAAACAACCCTGAAACCACAAAGAAGTACAAGGCATAATATTTTTTGTCGATGAGTGCTGCAGCCAGCCCTATAATGATCAGGCTGATATATATAATGTTCAGCTCAAAGAAGGGGATCACGTTGTGGTGCAGGTTGTACCCAAGGTTAGCTACGCTCGTATCTAAAGGTTGGTTTTCCTGAATCTCAATGTAAGCCGCATACTTTGGAAAGGAAAGAAGCAAGAGAATACCTAAAATAATCAATGGAAGGTACGTGCGCAGCCTTAGCAATCTTTTCCTGTGCCTGGCCAAGTATAATGGCACCAGCAAAAGCCCCAATAAAATGAATTCCATCCTAAGATAGACTGTGAATGCATATGCAAAAAGGGAAAGATAAAGCGTCTCCTTTTTGCCGGTCTTGAGATACAGAAAAAAAGAATAGAGTGTAAGCAGGGCAAACAGCAGCGTGGGGATGTGGTTATATGTCGAAAGCGAGTATGAGATATGTACGATGTTGAATGACATAAGGATAGCTGCTATAGCTCCTGCTAATGGCCGGCCAGTTATAGAGGCTGCAAGCAGGAACAGGATAACTATCGACAGCTCTCCTATTATTATCATCGTGATGAAGGCACAATTGTCGCTGACACCAAATATCAGGAAACCTGGTACAAACACCAGCGCGTTTGATATGAAGTTTGGAAGATTGACAGCATTAAGGTCAAGTCCAACTATTTTGTTTGCCATCTGGAGCGGATACCAGTCATCAGTGTACAGAAAATGATAATGCGGGATGGCCATCCGTATCTGAAAGCCTGCCAACAGCACAAGCAAAAGGATTATCCAGTAGAACAAGGGAATCTTCCCCTGCCTCATCACCGGGAATGCCTTGTAGACAAAATAGAATATTGCAGCGAGCACAAACCCCTGGACAATCACCAGGTACAATGCAACATAATTTGATTCAATCATTATGATTCTTCAAAGTGGACTTTGTGTTTTTGATCCTGCCAATGATCTTATCAGGGTCATCGAACACAGGAAACACCTCTCCGGTGCCGTGAACCTTGGCATAATGGGGGTTGATGCCCGGGCAGATGGAATTCAGCCGGCATGCCCTGCACTGCTCTGAGAAGATGAACCTGCTGTCTTTCTCAATAAATAGTTCCTGGCTGTCAGTGTCATCCTTTGTCCTCAAAAAATTCATTATCCTGCTCTCATCAAAGACACCCCTGCGGATATCGCTTGAGTATTCCTCGAACCCGGACATGTAGCACAAAGGCAGCTTTTCTATCCTGAACGTCAGGCTATGTTTTTTCATGTAATCCGCTGTTTCGTGTATATACTTTTCCGTTTCAGCAAAAGTAGGAACAGTCCACCTGTTCTGGTCTGCCCTGTAGATAGGGTCTATGAAATTGAAGCTGAAATGTGTCAGGTGTGGGAATCTTTCATGTATGAACTGGATGTGCTCTTTAAGATGCAAGTAGTTCAGCTTGCTTATCACGATAGTAATGTAGGCAGGTATCCCCAGCCTGCCGATTAAGCCGAGGCCCTGCAAAAGCCTTCTGTAGTGCTCCGGCCTTTTGGAAATTTTTGCAAACACCTCCGGCTTGTAGGAATGAAAGGATATGTTGAACTTTATGTTCTTATACTGCTTGATCTTCCTGAGGAAGTCTTCACTGTCAAGGTTCGCACCGTTTGTCTGGATGGTCTTCTCACTGAACCCCTGGCTTTCTATAAAATCAAGTATCTCAAAAAGATCTTTTTTTACAGTGGGCTCGCCGCCGGTGAGCATCAGGTCAGTCGTCCCGAGCTTTTTGAGATTCCTGATCCTTTTTTTTATCTCCTCAAAATCCAGCTCCTGGGCTGCCGGCGGGGCAGAGCAGTAGATGCATTCCTGGTTGCACTCCCGAGTTATCTGCACTCTTCCTAAAATATGTTTTTTAGTATCCATCTTTGATTCTGGTATATTGTCTGGAGTTAATCCCTCTTTTAATCTCCTCCTGACATTTCTCCTATCTACAAAAAACAAAAGATATGGATATGCTAGTTTTTCATCTATATTATTAAATATGACCTTTTCTTGCTGGACTTTCAGCGCATCCAGACACTCCAGGGCCCTTATCCCGTATGAAAAATCTGAAACAATGTCTGACCCAAACAGCTTTTTGTACTCTGCCCTGGACACTTCCCTGGATTCATGGAATTTGGCAATGATGAACTTGACCTTTTCATACCCTGGAAGAAATAGCCTTACACTGTAGGCATAATCCTTGCTGTCGGTTGAAAAATCCTTAAGAAACAGTGTTGCCTGATGGTGGATATCTAAAAATGTGTAGCTTATGAGGTTTGCGATCCTCCCCTGGGAAAAATAGCCGAGACCGAATATTGAATCAGGCTCGTGGCTGTGATGGGCATAATTATATTTTGGAATAAAAGATCTCCCTTTTTTTGTGAAAGTAAGAGGGCTTACATAGCTAAGGGTCTCTAATTCAAAATTGTTGAGATACCCTTTTTTATTTGCAAGTGGGATTATCTTTTTTGTCACGCTGTCATAAAGAGGGTAATAAAGCCTCTGGAATTTCCTGAATGTGCCATAATTTTTCTTTAGATAATCTTCATTTGTTTTTATTGGATATACAAAGATATGTGTTGGCTTTAGATCGCAGATCCTTGAAAACGTTTCCAGGAAATCAGAAGAAGAGTCGCCTTTCAGCCCGAGTATCATGTCCATGCTGTAGTTTCTGATTCTTGCCTGCCTGATCAGCATAGCTGACTTTAATATTGATTTCATGTTCTGTGAATGTCGGTTATTCAGCCTCAGGACACGCTCAGATAATGACTGGACACCGAATGAGACCCTGTTAAGGCCGTGCTTTTTTATTATGTGCAACTTTTCCTTTGTGGTGGTTGCAGGGTTGAACTCGATCGCCTTGTCGCCCAGCTCTTCAAATCCAAACAAGGAAAAGAGGCTTGATAATAATTTTTCCAGTTGTTCAGGAGAAAAAATGCTTGGTGTACCCCCGCCGATATACAATGACTTGAATTTAAGCCCGTAAAACAAAGGTGAAAACTTTTTCATCTTTTCAATCAAGAAATTCAGATAATCATGGAGTTGGCTTTTATGTTTTAAGGTAACCGAAGGATAAACACAGTAATCACAGTTTGAGGTGCAGAAAGGTACGTGAATATAAAAATTAAGGTCATTGGGTGATCTGCCAGACCTGATATCATCTGCATGTTTTTTCCATTGCTTATAAATAAAATCCTCATCCTTTGTCCCGACGCTTTTTTCAAGATAGTAGCTATATGTATCGTAAATGTTGTTTTTGCTCGGTTTTTTTTCTATTGCAGATTTGTAAAAATCCAGCTCTCTGTTAATTTTTTCTTTAAAAGAATCATTCATTTTTGACTGGTTTTTTTAGCTTTGGTACTATTTCCCTCTCTCCAAACTGCTCAAGATAAGCCTCCCATACACCATCACATTCATCAAAATAAGAGCAGCCTTTGCACTTGTCCGGCTTGGTCTTGCAGGCATTGTAATATCCCTTGTTTATGCTGGCTTTTTTCAGGTCGGCAACCTTATCCTTAAACTCCCCGACAAGGCATATGGGTATGTTCTCCAGATATATGTTTTCATAGCCTTTTTCTTTTGCTATACTCATACTTTCTTTAATATACGGCAGCGCATCTGTGAAACGGACAGCCATTGTCGATCTGCCCCTGACCAGGCTCGCTCCGACAGGATTCATAAATGAAAGCTGTATATTATAGGCGTTGTTATCAATAAGGTATGCTACAATCTCCGGAAGATTCTTATAGTTCAGCTTATGTATCACGGTATTTATAGCTGCAAGAGCACCATATTTTTGTATGTTCTCCAGGCCTTTTGCAACAAGCTCTTTCGATTTTTTTATCCCTGTTATCGCATGATAATCTTTTTCATCAACAGCCTGGAAGGAAACAATAAACTGCTCCACGCCTGCCCTGATAAGCTTTTTGGTAAAATCAGGATAATACAGCAGGAGCCCGTTTGTGCTGATAGCGATGTGCTTAAACCCTATCTTTTTTGCATGGTCTATATACTGAAAAAGGAATGGAGAGATAGTCGGCTCGCCCCCGGAAATTATCATTGAATCAAACGATTTCCTGTTTTTTTCAAGCTCTCTTATAAGACTCTTGAAGTCAGGGTCTGGCTGCCTTCGGCTTTCAGATGTGTCAGCACAAAACAAGCAGTTTGCATTGCAGAGGCTGTTTAGCTTGACGATATAGTGCCCTTCCATCTTTCATACAACATCTTTGATGATCTTATTAAAAAGAGCCTGGGTCATCCCTGTTTCCGGATTTTCTTTCCAGGAATTGTATATCTTCTCCAGGTTAAAAATCCCTTTCTCAAACAGCTCAAACCTGCCTATGGCCCTCAATGAAAACAAAAGCTCTATCCATGGAGTAATGTCATTCTTATTGTATGAGAGGCATCTTAAGAAATAACCTGCGCTCATACGATAGTCGCCAAGCAGATAATACATATTACCTACAAGTGCATAGAGCAGCCCGATCTCGTTATGGGCGGCCTTAGAAGGATCCAGCCTATTCTCACGCAGAAGCATCATGAGCAGGCCGTTTGCCTCGCTTATTGCCTTTTCCAGTTCACCAGCCCTGCCATAAAACCTCTGGCAAAGGCCATATGAAAAGGATTCGTCATGCGGCTCGTTCAGCTCCAGAGGGACAGCCTTCCTCCTGACAGAAAAACCTATGAGATTCTCAAGCTCTTTCCTCTGCTGCATTATCTGGTCTTTCATCTTTAATCGAAATCGATCATGAACCACCGCTGCTCTTTATCAACAGTTTTTGTTACCGAATTGTCTTTCATTATCCGGATCTTGTCCTTATCAAATGCAATCCTGTTCGCTTTCTTGATAGGACCAAAAAAATCAACAGCCTCTTCCAGCCTTCCCGGATTGGTAATGTATTGTGCATTTGAATATCTGATTTCTCCGTTTTCCATCGTCCCGTCAAAGATAATGAAATGCCTCTCCCCGAAGACCAGGAGCGGCTTTTTCAGCAGCTCTATTGTGTTTTTAACAAACCCCGGCTCAACCACCCTTATCTTTTCCTCGACTCTCCTTGCCAGACTTATCGTGCTTTCGCACCTGTATGAGCATGGGAGATGGTGGATAAAAAAATAAGTGTTGTCCATAAGAAAATTGTTGCAGTGATATGAACCACGCGCACGGTTTTTGATCATTGGCGTGTTCTTGAATGTCTCATAAGGGTGGCTGTATATGTTCCAGTTGTTGTACTTTCTGAAAAAATCAACACAGCAGCCGGGAAACCCCAGGGCTTTTCCGAACCTTAGATGGTCAACAAAGGGCTTGTTTATGCTCCTGCTGTTTATCACGACAGAATACCAGCCGGACTTCTTGGCTTCCAGGGCAGCCTTCCTGGAACTTGATACGAAGACATGGACTTCCCCATCCCTGATATTTTTTGCAAAACCCTTCCCTGTAAAGAAGGTGGTTGTCAGGTTTTTGCCTCCGACCACATCTTTCTTGTCTGCAGGCGGCTGCGCAAACACCACATCGGTCTCAACATAAAGTCCATAATCCCTGCAGACCTTGACAAACTCATCAAACCTGTCAACAGGTATCCAGTCATCAAAGCACGGCTTTACGCCCAGTGCCGTTGCCATGAACATAGGGTACTGGGCAGTCCCTTTTATCCTGTAGTATTCCTTTCCGAACTTTTTTGGTGTGTATGGCTTGATTATGTCCATCATAGGCTCCTTATCTTTCTGCCGGGCACTGGCTGGAACTCATCATTCCCCCTTTTTTCAGGGTATTCTTTCCATGGGCCTTCGCATATGTAATCATATTTGCACTTCCTGCACTGAGGAAACTTCATCTTGCCCTCTGTCCTGCGGGTAGTCTCATAGCTGGGGTCATATGAGTTGACGTCCCGGATCTCTGTCTTGGGTATGTATGACTCTGAGCAGTATTTCTCATATCCCTGCATCGTGCAGAAGGGCATCGCCTCTGCCATGACCTTGATGTTGTTGTCAATGCCAACTTGAAGCCCTTTCTTGATGTATGGGCTGGCAAGGCTTACCCATGGCATCATCTGGTCAAAGTGCTTCTCAGCATTGCCCACAGCATGCATGAATGCGAACTGGAACTGGTCAACCTTAAGCTGCACAAGAAGCCTTGCGAGCTTGGGCAGGTACCTGTAGTTCGGCTTTACTACAACGGTGTTGGTGATTATGTACTGGTCCAGAGCCCTGAGGTTCTTTATTGCCTGCACTGTCTGCTTAAACGAGCCTGCTGAGCGCGTCAGGTAATCATGCAGCTGGGCAATATGACCATGGATCGCCGGGCTGAACTCGTTCGCTCCTGCATCGATGAGCTTTTTGCATAGGTTCCCGTAGTTCAGCATACGGGCATTCGACTGTATCTGGATCTTATCAAAACCCAGGCCTTTGGCATAGCTGACAAGCTCGATCAGGTCTTTCCTGATGGTCGGCTCACCTCCGGTGAAAACTACACCACTGCAGCTGTTCTTCTTTGCATCCCTTAAGTCTTTTTTTATGTCCGTAGTGCTACGGTTGCCATGCTTTTTCTTGTGGGCCTGCACGCAGAACCTGCAGTTGTTGTTGCATAAGAAGCCTGTCTTGATATCCACTCTCTTAAAACCCATCATTGCAGGAAAAGAATGTTTGCTTATAAATATTGTTTATTATCATTGAAATCGATGGACATCAACTTATGAAAAGCTTTATAAATTTTATACGTTTTCTCCAAAAAAATGGCTAAAGCAGTTCCGATGCAGGGAAACATGGAGATAAACAAAAAAGAAGGATATGCCCTGCTCTCTGTAAACCCGAATATCTATCCGCTGGATGTCGTTCTTTCAACAGCCTATGTCTTTCTCGAGCGCTGCTATGTCCTGGTCGATGGTGACCCGAACGAGGAGATCGTTGTCGAGCTTAGGCCGAAGGATAAGAAGCAGGACATAGAAAAGCTCGGCAGGGAGTTCAACAACGAGCTTGTCAGCTATGCGAGCTATGCAGTGCAGAGCCTGAAGAACGCTCCTCTGAGGGAAGCCATAATCAACAGGGTCCTTCTTACAAACTCGCAGGATGAGGAATGCTATGAAGAAGAGCCGTTCGATGAAAATCCAGAAGATATTGCTAAACCGTGGGAAGATGACGATGATGACAATGCCGGTGAAGCATCATACCTCGATGACCCTGAAGGCATAGCTGTCCCGTGGGAGGAAAAGTATGGAAAAGATAAGGATAAACCGTCAAAAAAATGAGGTCCGGCTCTGCTTCAACGAGCGTTTCTATCCAAAAAAATACATTGATATGGCAGTTGATGATTTTGGTGAGGCCTGCAATATCAAGGAGAGCAAAGGCTGCCTTGTGCTAAAGCCCAAGGGAAAAGAAGACATAAGCATAATCGGCTACGAGTTTTATAATTATGTTCTTGGGCTTGTCAAGAACCATTAAGATGGCAATAAGTTATTTTGGCGGTAAGGAGCAGAATATCCTGGGCCATGTGCGTTCAAGGAAAATAGGCAATGGCCACCTTGTAACCACAGATTACGGCTCATGGGCATATCTGGATGAGGCAGAATATAGGCAGCTGCAGAGCGGTTCTGTAGGCGAACCTCTCCAGGGCATCCTGAAGGGGCAGGGCATACTTCTCGATGAAGACAACATAGACAGCTTTGTTTCTGATTACAGGAAAAAAAACGCATTCCTTTTCCAGGGCACATCATTGCACATTGTCGTTCCTACATTGAGATGCAACATGAGGTGCCTTTATTGCCATGCAAACGCCAAAACGCCCAATGCAAAGGGCTGTGACATGAGCATGGAGACAGCCAGAAAGACCGTGGATTTCATATTCCAGAGCCCTTCGCCTGCAATAACTATAGAATTCCAGGGCGGCGAGCCATTGCTGAGGTTTGACCTTGTAAAATATATCGTTGAGTATGCAGAAAAAAAGAACCTGGAATTCAATAAAAACATGCAGTTCAGCCTTGTGACCAACCTGACGCTGATGAACGATGATATCCTGGACTTTGTAATCAGCCATAATATAGGGATATGCACCTCTTTGGACGGCCCTAAGAAGCTGCATAACACCAACAGGCAGGAATACGACAAGACAGCACCATGGATCAAGAAGATACTTAAAAAGCACACCCTGAATGCCATGCTCCTTGTCACGAAACATACACTCCCCTATCATAAGGAGATAGTGGACGAATATGTAAAACATGGCCTGCCTAAGATATGGATAAAGCCTGTAAACAGGCTGGGCTATGCGCAGAAGAACTGGAAAAATGTCGGGATGACTGCTGAGGAATACTTGGAATTTTGGAAGAAGGCGCTTGATCACATCGTAAAGGTTAACAGGAAAAGGTTCCTGGCCGAAAACTACACAACAATAATCCTGCGAAAGATACTGACCAGGGAAAGTGTCAATTTCACTGACCTTGAGAGCCCATGCGGCGCAGCCATCGGCCAGCTGGCATATAACTATGACGGCAGTATACATACATGCGATGAGGGCAGGCTGTATGACATCTTCAGGCTTGGTACTGTTGATGACAGATACAAGGACATAGTTGCCTCTACAGGCACCTGTGGTATTGTAAGGGCATCTATCAATGACAATCCTGTCTGCGAGGTCTGTGCATATAAGCCCTATTGCGGCCTCTGCCCTGTGTGCAACTACGCTGACAATAATACTCTTGTCCCGAGGCTGCCCAACAGGCGGTGCAGGATATTAAAAGGCATGTTTGACCATATCTTCGAGAAGATGCTGCAGGACAATGAGTACAGGAAGGTCTTCTTCAGCTGGCTGAAAGATAGTGTGTCTTAGAAATAGGCCATGTAGAAATCCTTGCCATTTATGGCCAGCGAGTGCTTGCCTGTATCGTAAGACAACACAGCTCCAGGACGATTCTGGCATGAAATGCCATTGATTCGTCCGTGACGAGCGAAAGGATTTCTACATGGTCTAGAAATAGAAAAATTTATATAGTACAATATTCTATAAAATTGTACCATGAAAGAAATAATTAAGCTGATTATAAATGAATGGAAGGAAAAATCAATCCCAGAAGCCATTGACAGGCAGAATGGCTTATCAAGATATATCGGCATAAGACCAAAGAAGATAATTGTTGTTACGGGATTCAGGAGGACCGGAAAAACATTTCTCCTTTATCACCTCATTAAGAAAAACATCAAAAAAGAAGAGACTGTCTACATAAATTTTGAAGACGAAAGGATCCCATTGAAGACGGAATTTCTCACGGGGATTTTTCCTGTTATTAAACAAACATACAAGAAACAGCCAGTGTATCTTCTCCTGGATGAGATCCATAACATCCCCCTGTGGAGCAAATGGGTCAGAAGGGTCTATGACAATGAAGAGATAAATATATTTGTCACAGGGTCTTCATCTAAGATGTCCAGCAATGAAATTCCGACAGAGTTAAGGGGAAGGTATCTGGAAAGGGCGGTGTTCCCTTTGAGTTTCAAAGAGTTTATCCTGTTTAAAGGCAAAAAGGTCGACCTGGACAACATTAATCATTCGGAAAATGAAAAGGGAAAGATGATGCTGATGCTGGATGAATATATTGAACTAGGAGGGATGCCCGAGGTTGTCCTGGCTGATGAAAATAAGAAGGCAGATATTATTCACAGTTACTATAACACGGTCATCAGAAGGGACCTTATTGAGAGGTTCAAGATAAAAAACGAAGAAAGCTTAAAGGCGCTTTTAAGGATGCTGCTTAATTCAACTGCATATTCAATAAGCAAGTCATACAACACATTGAAGGGTCTAAATTTAAAGATAGGAAAAGGAACAATACAAAGGTATCTTGCCTACATACATGATTCTTATTTTCTGCATTCTCTTGAGGTCTTTTCATACAAGGTTAAAGACCGGCTTCAGCACCCAAGAAAGATATATTTTATTGACAATGGCTTTATTGCTCTTCTTTCATCGAACTTTTCAAAAAACACAGGAAGACTTTATGAAAATACAGTATTTCTAGAATTTAAAAGAAGGATGCATGAACAGGGATATGAGTTGTTCTACTGGAAAAACCTGCAAAAAGAAGAGGTTGATTTTGTTGTCAAAGAAGGATTGAAAGTGACATTGCTGGCTCAGGTATGCTGCAATCTTGAAGACTATGATACCAAAAAAAGAGAGATAAGGGCACTTCTAAAGGCAAGCAAAGAGCTGGGATGTGACAACCTGCTGATTATAACAAAAGACAAGGAAGGAGAAGAGATTGCCGCAAGCAAAAAGATAAAATATGTTCCTTTATGGAAATGGTTGCTTGAATAAAAGATAAAATTTTATAGAAAAATATAAATAGTAACCATAACTCAGTAATGCAAAAGAGGAAAAAATGCTGCCGAGGCTCAAAAAAAAGATCACTGGCTTTTTGTTAAGTGAAGAAGGGAAGATTCCCAAGCATTCCTTACTGTCACTGGGTTCTTTTATGTCCGCTGCTGTGATAGGCGGCATGCTGCTTACAAAGGATGCTGCTGCAGCGCACACGAACAGCGTAGCCTCAGCCTATGATTCGGGAACAGGCTTTGCAACAGGCACTCACCAGCATCATAGCTCTCACAGCAGCCATAGTTCGCACGGAAGCCATTCCAGTCATTCCAGCCATGGGTCGCATAGCAGCCACAGCTCGCATGGAAGCCATTCCAGCCACTCCAGCCATGGGTCGCATAGCAGCCACAGCTCGCATGGGAGTCATAGTTCGCACGGGAGCCATTCCAGTCATTCCAGCCATGGGTCACACAGCAGCCACAGTTCGCACGGGAGCCATTCCAGTCATTCCAGCCATGGGTCGCATAGCAGCCACAGCTCGCATGGAA
>CAZPXC010000014.1:0-3545 GCA_964590935.1 uncultured Methanosarcinales archaeon | reverse complement strand
AGCCATTCCAGTCATTCCAGCCATGGGTCGCATAGCAGCCACAGCTCGCATGGAAGCCATTCCAGCCACTCCAGCCATGGGTCGCATAGCAGCCACAGCTCGCATGGGAGTCATAGTTCGCACGGGAGCCATTCCAGTCATTCCAGCCATGGGTCACACAGCAGCCATAGTTCGCACGGGAGCCATTCCAGCCATGGGTCGCATAGCAGCCATAGTTCGCATGGAAGTCATGCGAGCGGAAGCGCGGGGAGCTCTGTCGGCTATTAAAAGAAGCCTTATCAGTTAATTCTTTCAGCCAGCATTGTGTTGCAGAACTCGCATGAATCATAGTCTGGCTTTAACCTGCCATTTGCTATCAACTGTGCCCTTTTTTTTCTAAGATAAGAAGACCAGTCCAGCGCCTTTAAATACAGCTTAAGCAGCGATTCCCTGTTAAGGTCACCTATCACAGCACCATCAGAAATAGTATCACAGCAGAAAACAAGCTGTCCCATCGGATTTACTGCAAGCTCTGTCAAAGACACAACCCCTATGCAAAAATCAACTCCCCATGCACCGCCTAAAGATGTGCTTGTGCCGACTTTGATCTTGTTTTTCTTTCTCAGGCTTTCAATCTTGTCCCTGGCCTTTGCTTTTTCAGCGTTGCTGAGCCATAGAATCGAATTATCCTTTGTGTGGATTGTTCCAACGAACCTTACCTCATCAGCTCCGAGTTCTGCTGCCTTGCCCACAATCGCTGCAATATTGTGCAGATTCCTGTGGTTTAGGCATGTCTGGACACTGTTGCGGATATTGGAGGATACTAGAAATTTGATCATATCTATGGCTTTCTGGTAAGAGCCTTTGTCCCTTATGCTCTCGTGAATACTGGCAGATGCGCCATCCAGGCTGACAGTGCACCTGTCCAGGCTCTGGCCAAATTTTTCAATCACCTCTTTATATTTATCAATAAGAGACCCGTTCGTGACAAGGCTAAATGTAAAACCATTCTTCACAACCAGCTCAAGGAGTTCAAAAAACCTAGGATGAAGCGCCGGCTCTCCACCGGTTATACGGATCTGCCGATATCCAAGTTTTCGCGCCTGCAAAAGCACCTTCCTGAGCAGGTTAAGATCAATATCATCCCTCTTCCCATGCCCCCTGAGACAGGTACCACAGCTAAAATTGCACCTGTTGGTGATGATAACAATAAGATATTGCATACAATTGCATAATTTGTAGGAGTATTTAAAATATTATATATTTTCCAGCAATGTTTATAAATTATTCTTATATACTGCATACCCTGATATAACGAGGTAATGGGAATTGGCTGTTAAAATCCAAAAACCAAAACGAATTAAAACTGGAGTCTTGTGCAACAACAACTGCATCTTCTGCAGTGAATTGGGTATGAAGGCAGAGCATGAAAAGTCGCTGGATGAGATAAAGTCAGAGCTTGATAAACTAAAAAAGGAAGGTGTAGATGAGATAATACTTCCTTGCAATTGTGACAGTAGAAAAGATTTTTTTGATATCTTGGAACATGCAAAAAGCCAGGGCCTTAATATAACCTTGGAAAGCAATGGCAGGATGTTCTTTTACCCTAATTTTGTGATGAAGACGCGTGGCCTTGTTGACAGCATCTCAGTCATCTACTGGGGTGAGGATGATGCGCATGATGCAAAGACCAGGGTCAAGGAAAGTGGCAGCCAGGCAAAGGCAGGGACAGAGAACATTGAAAAAGCAAAGATACCTTACAAAATCAAGAGATTGTATCCTGATGATGAAAAAGTATTTTATGATAAGCCAAGAGAGATAAGCATCGAGGTGACCACGGACTGCAATTTCAACTGCGAAGCCTGCTTCAACCAGGCAAGCTTTGCCCAGAAAGGCAGGAAAAGAGCTGAGATGTCTTCTGGATTCATAAAAAAGGTAATCGACAGCGCTGCTGATTTTGGAGTGCCTGCAATCAGGTTCTCTGGAGGCGAGCCGTTGCTGAGAAAAGACCTGTTTGAGCTGATGGAGTATGCAAGATCCAGAAATCTCAGGGTCTGGATGAACACAAATGCCGCTCTTGTAACAGAAGATGTTGTCAGGAAACTTGAAAAGTATGTTGAGAACGTGCTGATTCCCCTGAATGGCTATGACAGCCAGAGCGACTTTATATGGACCAGCACAAAAAACAGCTTCAGGGACAAGATAAGAGGGATGAGGCTGCTCAGGAAAAGCAGTATCAGGATTGTCAGGTCAGGCACTGTAGCGACTCCGGAGAATATCAAGAACCTTGAAAAGATATATGCGATAATCAAGAGTGAAAAGCTGGATGGCTGGGAGGTCTACAGGCCTGTCCCAATCAAAGAAGATCTTGCAGAGTTTGATGTCCAGGCACTTGTAGGCAAACTGGCCAGGTTGAGTGCGGATTTCGGAAAGCTTATCCAGATCGCAAATGCAGTGCCTTTATGCAGCCATGACCCTGAAAAGCTTGATGCCTTTTGTGCAGGCGCAAAATACGATGACGGCCACTCAAGGATAACAGTGGATCCCAGAGGCTTTGCAAAGCCGGGCTATTTCCTTGATGTTAATATCGGAGACCCTAGGCATATTGAAAAATGCTGGAACAATGATTTCATGAAAAAAGTCAGGCAGCTCAAATTTGCTAATGATAAGTGCAAAGACTGCTCTTATCTTGACAAATGCAAAGGCGGGCTTCTTTATGCAGCAAAGCTTGTCAATGGAAGCTATTCTGCATTGGACCCGCTGGCGAGGCCGGAGAAGTGGATCAGATGAAACTCCTGTTTTTTGTCGAATCAGCACATTGTTTAGGGCATATTAAAAGAGCGATTGTGATAGCTGATAGCCTGTTATCAAAAAACGTTGCTGTGGATATTATATTTGTCAATAACGGTGGTTTTGACCATTTATTTGACAGCCAAAAGCTGAAATATGTTAATATTGAGCCAACAATAGATAATGCGGTGGAACCTGGCGGATTGTTGACAGAAGAGGCTGAGCATGCGCTGGAACCAATCATCAAGAAGCAGAAGCCAGACATCTTGGTTTTTGACACGTTCTTTCCATTGAATATTATCAAAGATAAGGAGTTTAGGGAGATGAAAAAGGTCTTTATCTTAAGAAAATTAAAGGATGATGAGATGCACCTGTTCCTTGACAATGATTATGCTAGATATTTTGACTCAATCATTGTCCCGCATCTTGAAGATGAATTTATAGAGTTTAAATTAGGACCAAAATATGTTTTTACCGGGCCGATTGTTGATAATACAGAGAACAGCATTGATATGAGAAAGAAATACCATGTCAAGAAAAACGAATTTCTTGTTGTCGCCACATGCGGTGGTGGGGGTTTTCCTGATGCCCAAAAGTTTGTTGACGTTGTGCTCAGGGCGCAGAAAAAGCTGGGATTTAAGCTGGTGCTCGTGACAGGTCCTTTCTTCAGTGATTTTGATAAGATCAAGAAACTTGAAAACAAGGATGTCCGCATTGCTGAGTTCGAAGAGAACATGTTCGACCTGATGAAGCAGGCAGAAATGGTGATAAGCCAG
>CAZPXC010000013.1:0-32623 GCA_964590935.1 uncultured Methanosarcinales archaeon | reverse complement strand
AGTATGAGAAAGGGAACAAATTTTTCTTATATACTGGATGTGGCCCTTCTGGTCCAATTCATTTAGGGCACTTGCAAACTTGGTATTTTACTAAATGGCTTCAGGATAAGTTTGGAGTAGAACTCTATTTTCAGTTTACTGATGATGAAAAATTCATGTTCAATGTAGACCAAACTCCTGTTATGTGTATTAATCCGAAGAGGCTGAATCTGGAGTTTTACGACTTTTAATAGCTGCAAGCTACGAGCTCGAACTTTTGGCTGCAAGTTGCTAGCTTCTGGCCAATAGCTTTATTCTCTTTGTGCCAATTGTCTTGCTTGATCCTGTCCTTTGTCTGGATTCATCAAATAACCGCCTGTTCCCTGTCCCTCAGTGAGGTTCTTCTCGTCTTCCACATCTTTCTTGTGCTCTTCATCCTGCCTTACGAGCTCTTCCAACTCATTTTGCTTTTTTATATCTTGCTGCAGGTTCTTTTGTTTCAGGGCTTCCTCCTCTGCTTTTTCATCCCGCTCCGCAGCCCTATCATCTGCGGACCGCTTCCTATGCAAAAACATCTCCTCTTTGTCGACGAGCCTTTTCATGAATGTATTGGTCAGGATTTCATCCAAAAGTGCCTTATCATAGCCCTTTGCAATCAGTGCCTGCTCAATATCATGTCCAGATCTACCTATATGAGTCAGCTTATTAATCTCTTCCCATACCTTATTCTTCTCATCCAGATCCATTGAGATTCATTTATGCGTCTGTATCACTTGTCGATTGATTCTTGCGCCTCCTTCTCATCAGGGCTGCTGTTGTAACTGCACCGGCAACTACGCCAGCGCCTGCGGCATACATTATTGTTTTTTTCGGGTTCTTTTTGATGTATCCATTGACACCATCCCTAACCTTAACTGCTTTTCCTTTCATATTCTCCATTGTTTTCATTCCACGCCCTCTTATGCTCTCCGCCTTGTCCATTATCCTGTCAACGCCGTCATGCGTCTTCTGCCTAAATCCGGCCATTTCAACTGTATCTTTTTTATTGGTCATTTGCTTCACCTTAACATTTTTTTTATCTATCTGGCTCTGCCAATTTCAGCAGGAGTCCTATCACAAATACAATGATTCCAATAGAAAAACATGCTGCAGCATTGCTCCAGCCTAAAGATTCTGTGAGATAAAATAAAAGAGCCAAAATCAGGAATACCCCCCCAAACCCAATTATTATAAGAGTAGATATTTCTCTCAGAACCTTTTTTTTAATCCGTATTATCCTGTCTTCGATATTCTTCATAACCATTTCCGCACCTTCTGCTATAGACGGAAATATGCTTGCCGAGATAATATTAGAGATCATACCTAATCCACCTTTTATCTTATTCATAAACCCATTCTGTTTTTCGCCGCCAGTCATTGTTCCACATCTTTGATAGCTCTATGTTTCACATTCTATCTTTCATTTCATATTTTCAGTAATCTCTGATTTAGAGGACATTTACGCGTAATTCTCCTCATATACATGTATGCCCCTTCTCTCTATTTCATCGGGTGGCAATCTGTATATCTCGTTCTGATTCAATATCTTTCCTTTTTTATCCTGGTAAAACATTTTTTCAACCTCTGTTGCTCGGCTTTCAATCAATTTATTCGGCGGTTTCAAATCACTAATAGCCAGTCAGCTTATCTTCTTCTTCAAACAAATAATACCAATTGAAAGAATCAATATTATCCTCAGATGGCTTTTTTGTCTCTATCATTTTTCTAAACCCTTTTCCGGCATTTGTCTTGCTTTTGTATCTCCAGGAGATCCTGAACGGGAATCCTGCTTATTCTCGGTATCGCCCTCTGAAAACCTGTAATGTCGTGTTATCTTAATCTTGGCAGTATCTTCAATCACATCACCAGTCTTTTCGGGCAGCAACCTCATCTTACGGATGTCCATTCCCTGGATCTCTATCTCAACCTTCCTTATGCTTGAGTGGTTCGGTGTGAGCACAATGGTCTTATGATCCTGCCCCCATTTTTTCTCAAATGTTCCTGAAGTGTAATTAAATTTTGATAAAGGAATATTTGGAAGTTCAGTGCAGTCAGCTTTCAGATATATTACATGATCTCCATAAGTCATTATGGGGATTGTACCTTTTCCTTCTTTCTTGCTGTCATTCTCAAATTTTTCAGCATTTTTTCTATGTACATAGTATAAACTATCTTTTGGATTTATGCACTCTTTTATTTCACCTAATTTATCTTCTTTTGTTTGTTCATCTTTCATTTTAGTTCACCTTTCATAGTAATTGTCAAAATATAGTGTTCGTTAAAAAATTCTGAACAACAACCAGACAATGATCAATATTACCACTACTCCGCCGATTATCGAAAGCATCCCTCCCTTTCTGTTGATAGTTATCATTTTTTCCCCTCCTTATTACCAGCCATCTTCTCACAACGGTCCTGCAATGGTTGGCAGCACCCAGCTGACAATTGCTGCAAAGACCCATATGACAACGGCTACAACAAAAGATTTCAGCCAGCCCATCTTGTATAAGCTAGCAAGAGCAATAAGCCAAACAATCCCTCCAATCAATGAAGCGATCCAGCCTATACCCAATAGATAAGATGCAAGTCCGAATATTACAGCGCCTATAAGCGAAGCTAATATTGCTGTGCCAAATCCCTCTTTCTCTCCAAATAATTTTGTAGCCAGATAGATGATGATTGCTGATATGACCAAGCTTATCAAAAATCCTATCAACGCTCCTAAAAATGCCATAGTTGAACACCCCAGTTCTTGAATTGTTTAATTCTCACATGTCTCATTATGAAAAGGTTCAACAATGAAACTGGATAATTGTATGGTTCATTGTTGAGGCATTTATGTCTTCATTATCTTATGTCTCCATTATCTTCTTTCCAGCAGGCCTGTTCTTTACCATCCCTTTGCCGCCTGGACTCTTTGCTGCTCTTTTCTTTGCTGCAGTCATCCTTCCGCCTCTGCTTTTTTTTGCCATTTTGTTTTCCCTTTTGTTTAGCTTAATTGAAAAGTAGTGTTAACAATTCCCTTTTTTTCCACCTTTCTTTTTTCCTATTCCTCTTCCACCAACTCTCCCTTTGCCTTGTCCTCTTCCATCTCTTGCTCCTGTTGAGTCGTTTCTTGGTCCTGTTCCATCTTTTTTTGCCATTTTGTTTTCCTCCAATTTTAATTTATGAACAATCTTGGTTTATTGATCATCACAACACAAAGATAATAAATAATAAAAAAATAAAACAATTAACCTGTTTGCGATGTTGTGGCAGTTGCCTTGAATTGATTGCTGCCTGTCGTGAAGCTCCAGATATAATCGTTCACAAGTGAATTGCCTGCAAGATCTTTCACTCCATTTGTTATTGTCACTGTAAATACATTGCCATATATCTGGTTCGGATGAAACCTATCATTTGATGTAAACGTCGCTTTACGATCACTGTAGGTTATTGCCCCATCTATCGGTAATGATATGTACTTTTCCGAAGATTCCGGCGTCTGCCTCTTTTGCTCTACAGTGAATGTTTTTGAATTGATGGTCAAAGGGTCCATATCTTCACTGAACATCACTGTGATCGGCACGCGTACTGGGATATCTATTTCATTATTTGATGGAGATACTGAAGTCAGCGGCGTCATGTAGAGTATCGTCGGCGGGTTTGTGTCTGTTTCTCCACAAATCTGCCTATTTGCAACACTCAACTGGTAATTGTCGGAACTAGCTTTGTCCAGCTGCGAGGTGAGAGTATCTATCTGTGTGTTAAGAGCATCATTCTCATCAGCCTGTCTATTAATAACCATGAGACCCCAAACAGACCCGACTATCAGGATAAGAATCAACCCAGCGATTATAAACAGCCCGATTGTGTCTGCAGCATCTCTTTTCCTGTTGACTCTTGCAGCTTTTGCAGTGCTTCTTTCAATCTCAGAATCCATCAGGTCGTCATCCATCCTGCCTCTTCTGGCGACCCTGGCATCAGCTTTGAGTCCTTCAGTCCTGCCTTTCTCAGCGACCCTGGCATCAGCTTTGAGTCCTTCAGTCCTGCCTTTCTTTGCAACCCGAGCATCTGATTTCTTATCTGCTTCTTCTGCTCTATCAGCGACTCTTTTCTTCTCAGCGACCCTCTCACCGGGATAGTCATTCTGTTTATGATATTCATATTTATCTGTCATTTAAACTCCCTCCATTGTCTATTATTTATTTTCATATTTTATCAAATTTTTTTCATAATCGAACCTATTTACATTAAATTTCAACAACCTTTCTTCGGTCAATATATAATGAAAGACTACCTCTTTGTTTTTGTTCATTAATGCTTCTTCGCCATTGATCTTCCAATTCCCTCTGAGCAATATCATTAGATGCCATATTAATCCCCCCGAATGATGATTTAAGGCAACGAAGGTATTAAACCCTTTTACTGTATTTTTGCTAGAAAGACTAATTATTAATAGACCTACAGCTTTCCAAGCAACAATGACTGTGAAATTAGATTTATATGACAGGAAGATTTTGTATGAGCTAGACATAGATGCAATGATTTCAGCAACTAAACTCGGTAAGAAAATCCAGCTTCCAAAAGAGAGTGTAAACTATAGGATAAAAAGGCTATTGCAGAGAAAGATAATTACATATTTTTACACGCAGATCAATTCATCAATGTTCGGATTTAATTATTATAGAGTCTCGATTGAATTAAACAAGCTCAAGAAAGAGGAAGAGAACACACTATTGGATTTTTTATTGCAGAATCACTCTTGTACTAATATTAGATTGACAGATGGTGATTTCAACCTGGTTTTTTTGACTGCGCATGAAAGTATTGAAGATTTCAAGAAATTCTTGAGTGGATTCGGCAGTTTGCTTGGAGAAAAAATAATTCAAAGAAATATAAGCTTAGTAACAAGAAGCCAGGTATTCAATTTGCAGATCCTTCACAAAGGAGAAAATGTAAGAAAAACAATGGACCATGCTGTAAAAAAATCAATTGACCTAGATTATAGAGATCAAAAGCTTCTAAGTTATATTGCACTTAATGGTAGGGCAAGACTGACCGAGATGTCTAAAAAAATCAGAATTGAACCCAAAATAATCAGATACAAATTAAACAGGCTATCAAAATCAAAGATTATTGTAGGCACAGGATTCATTTTAAATCACAAGAAGCTCGAGTTAAATTTTATTCAGATTGATTTTATCTTTAAAGATCCACTGACCAGCGTTTATGTTTTAGAATTTTTTAATAGTACACATAATTTGATCCGTTCATACGAGCTACTGGGAAAATATGACTTATCAATTGAACTGTTGGTTGAATCTGACAATATGTTAATGGGTATTATAGACAAGTTTAAAGAAAAATTTGCAAATGATTATATCTCATTCGATGTTGCAAGGATTTATGAAAACTATATGACTGGTTTATCACCTTTTAACTCTATAAAAGTTGATAATGAAAAATCTCATATAATGTAATTTATAAAGACAGTTGTCTTAACCATCATAATGGACAAGCAAAATCCCAATTTGCCAAAACTGACCAGGAATGATCAAAATGTTCTAAAGAGCATTATTGAGCAGGCTAAAATCCCTGATCTGGAAATTGGTAAAAAAATGGGACTTTCCCAGCAGGCTATCTTCAAGATAAGACACAAATTGGAAAGCTTGGGAATAATACAGGGATATATGCCAATAATTGATTTTAAGAAAATTGGAATTGAGACTTTAGTTGTACTTGGTATAAGGCTCACAAGTTATATCTGGGAAAAGTATTCAGAGGAACAGATTTCAGAAAGAATTCAAAAAATTCCTCAAGTGATAACAGCATATCGAATACCAGAATCAAGAATATCTCATTTGCTGGTCATGGGATTTAAAAACACTAATCAAAAAGACAGATACCTCATGATACTGCAAAGCAAATACTCAAAAGAGATTGATGTAGTACACGTCTATCCATTTTCAGTGGATAGGATTATTAAATCAAATCATATTGGCTTGTTAGGTACAATTCTAAGTAAAAAACAATCTTTGTCAAATGAATATTTCATAGATAAATAACAACTTTCTTTGGCAAAATTGATGATTTCTACTACCATAAGTAGTTAAAGTTGTTGCTCTTATATTATTGTATGTTAAAAGCTAGTAAGGGTCATGTTTGTAAGCATTGTGGAAAACAAAACAATGGCAAGGTAAAACTTGTTGGTCTTACATTAATTTGCCCTTATTGTCACAAACCAAGTGAGTAAATAGCAAAATTGAACCAAATCAAAGAGGTGGGTAAATATGTGGGAAACAGAGTTAGATTATATGTATGAAACAGAAGAAGGACCAATGGGCGATTAAAATGAAATTACTGAATAACCAGGAAATGGATATCATAAATAGGGATGAATTCCAAAATAATCTGGATTTTTTTAACGGAAGGTGTTTGGATTTTTTCCCAATTTGCAAGGATGTCAGAATTGGAGGATAAGATGATACAAAAAAAATTTAATAATGTGGGCAACATGTTTGAAATAGAAAATCTGTCAAGACAGGTACCAAGCGAATTTCAGAACTTGTTTGTAAATGAAAGCATAGTAAATAATCTCAGACGAGAGCAAATGGAAAATCGTGTGTGGTGATTGAGATGATAAACATTTGTCTAAAATGCAACACGGAAATACCACAAGATCGAATTTATTGCGACGAATGCCTTATTACAATTAATAAATCATCGATTGGATATCAGTAATACTCATTTCTTGGAGCAACCTTTATATTATAACCCTCATTACCACATTTACTCACAAGAATGGTGCAAATCCCGGCAAGGTCGCCCTTTATTTACATCAGAAACGATATAGTGTCCGAGAGGGGCTATTTTTTCAATCCATTGAAAAAATAGCCACTTACTTTTTATCATACAATTTCGGTCTGTCAACAACAAAATTCTTTTCTTTAAATTTTGAAAGATTTGTTTCGTAATTCCAATTTTCTTTTAGTAGTATTTCAGCAAAATATACTGAAAATCCCAAACTTCTTGCCTTATTATAAATCTCAATCGTTGAAGCCGTAATCTTTGGCTTGAAATACAACTTCTTCTCATACTCATTCTTTGTTTTAATCTCATAGATCCTCAATTCTTTTTTTCCATCTTTGAATACAATTTCAAGACAATCAATTGAATGCCAATTCTGAAGGAGAAAGTTAATCTGTGACCCATTATAATATTTGCCGAATGTTCTAACATATTTATCCTTATTCCAACACTTCATAAGAACAGACTATTTCCTGGTCATCTTGAACATAAATTCCCCTACATGTCCTTTGTATGTTCCACCATAGCCCTTTAGATTGTACACATTGGAAACGAACAACTGATTCTTAATAAACATACTCTATTAAAATCCGGAAATTTTTCATACAATTGTGGAAATATATCCGCTAAATCCCGGTTTTATTTGGAATGAGAACACTATCGAGCGAGGCTTATTTTCTCTTCTTTCGCTTGCCTTGTTTATGCACTTTCTTTACCATAATAAACGTGCCAATGGCAAGCAGGCATATTATCAGGGCATACAAGAAGAATGTTAACGCTGGTCCATTAGGGCCCTTGACTTCAGTGATGTAGCCTCGCTCTAGAATATCTTTGTAGTTTTCATCAAATGCCTGGGAAGTAATCCTGACAATCGGCTCATTAGGTTCATCCAGCGGATTTCCATCTTCATCATAACTGGTCTTGGAGATTGCCACGACTGAATCAGGAGGGATCGGCACATAGAGCATTTCATCTTCAGGACTGGTTGCTGTATATCCAACAATGTCTATTATCTTGAAGCCGTCCCTGATGAGATAGAGAATATCGTAGCTCCCTTCTTTTGCCTTAACATAATTGCCATCAAACATGGGCGAGCTTTTCCTCTCCATCCTCTGGTAGTTGCTTGGCACGCCGATAACATCGTCTTCACCAGGTTCCCATGAAGCAGGGTAATCTATAAAATCCTCGCCCTCTTCCCATCTGTCGTCCTTGTTCTTGTCAGTATATGCTTCGCCTACATTATATCTCTTGTCACCCTCTGCTTTTCTCTTGTACAGGCCATGCTGTTCAACCATATCCAGCATCGCATTCTCATATTCTTCCCCGCCTACTGAACCGAGAGCCTCCAGGACAGAATTGAAATCCTTGTGCTTCTTGGATAAGACTTTCTCCCATAGGACTTCGAAATCCCAGTTAAGCCCGTCATCATCTTCTTTTGAGATCTTGTCCATGACCCATCTGGTGAACTCATCCTTGCTCATCCCGTCTTTTGGCGGCAACATTATATTGTCATCCAGGAATTCAACAAGCTCCTCATTTTTCAGCCATCCTTTGACATCTTTTGTGCTTGTCACTTCTTCTCCTTCAGAGATCTTCATTATTATCCCATATCCCTTCAACAGGCTTCTTGCTTCATCTTTGCTTATGATCCGGTCTCCATCCTTATCATAGTATTTCAGCCACTCGTCAGAGACCAGAAAGCCATCTTCATCATTAAGGATATCTGCCATCTTCTTTAGTTCATCAACAGACAGCTTTCCATCACCATCATCATATGTATCAAATAAAGACATGTCTGGCTCGAAATCATAATAATCCTCCAGGTCTTTGCCCAATTCTATCATATAATACCAGGTCACTGGATCAAGCTCAGCATTTTTTGCATACATATCTGCAATATTGCCGATATAGCATTCTTCATATGTGATTATCCCATCTTTGTTCTGGTCCCAGAGATTGAAAAAACTGCGGTAGATATATTCTGCTCCGAATGTTGTAGCAAAATCATGGGAATCACCGTCAACAATATCCCATAAGAAGGCAGCTATTGCAAACTCTTCAGCCTTCCCTTCCTTTTCCCATGCCTTGTAATTTGCATCGAGGCTTCCGGCCATAGGATAGAAAGCTGGTCTCTTCTCGAGAGGATTATCTGTCCACCACCTGTCATTTTCATTGGCGATTATGACTGACATGAATGCAGCGAACCCTTCCATCCAGGAATCTGTTGTTGTCGGATTTGCAAACCCTCCGTGGTTAGGGCTGTTTTTTGCCATATCCATAAACATCTCATCACCGTACATCTCGTTCATGGCATAATGCGAGAACTCGTGATATACGACAAACGGGTTCCATTCGTGGTCTTCTGATAAGGACCTGTCAATGATTATCTTGTAATCATTGTATTGCGCTTTCCCTGGATAATTCACAAAGGTCACTACCTTGACCGGTTTGGAGAATTCAACACCATGGTCCAGATAGAACTCAAGAGCTTCAGTAAGATGGACATATCTCTCTGCTGTAAAATATAATTCAGAAGCGATGTTATTAAAATCAAAATCTTTCACATCCTTGTCAAGGTCAATATCAATTCTTTCCTCTCCATTATCCAACGAACCCTTGATGACTTTTCCATCTTTAATATCCATATCAAATTCAAGGGGTTTCTTCTCGCTTTGTACATATATTGAGAAATATTCCTTTTCATCAAAATAGACAAACTGGATTTTTGCTTCGCCATTCTCAGGGACCTTCACAACGCCATCATCATCTGTGTAATATGCCTTGCCATCAATCATCACTCTGAGATGCTTTAAGGGATGGTCTTCAATTTGCAGCCTCAGTTCAGTTCCTTTGAATTCAGGCGGTTCGCCCAGGTTCATAGCACATGGCTTGATTTTCTCTATCGCTTCTTCTACATCGTCACAGTCAACATCCTCGCCTCTTAGTTTCATGTGTATATGGCCATACATGTTACCGTCCAGAAAGTAGCCTCCCTGCATACCCATATAATGCCCGTCGCCCGTACATTTAACTACAACCTTGCCAAAAAGGTCGCACACAGATCCCTCACACCACGGCGGCGGACCATCTTTTATCCTTGGCTCATCATATTCATAGGCAATCTTTGCATCAGCAGAGTTATTAAAGCAATGATAATAGAATTCATACCCTTCCTCATATTCGCATGACAGGTAGGCTCCGCCATTATAGTACCTGAAAGCAGAATTACCGACAGTAGCGTCCTTCAATGTTCCGCATTCAGGGCACATGGACTCATCGAAATTGCATTGTCCATATACAACAGAGCATAATGTCGTGATAAGTAAAAAATGGATCACTGCCTTTACTGTATTCATCACATTGAACTGATAGACCTGGATTATATAAATCTTTTCATAATCCTGGTCAGTAGAATTACTTTACCAAAACTAAAAACATTCCTGTCACCGCAACGATTATGGGGAATAACCAGTTTCCAAGCACATATCAGTGAAATCAGAGGATTTCATATCAGGCATATAACCCAAACCAAAGTGGGGCTACTTTCTTATATCATCCATTTCCAAGACAGGAAATAGTGAACAGCCATCTTGTATTACCATGTATCACCATTTTCTATAATTTTTCTTGTTTAACAAATATTAAATATTAGTTAAATAATAAAAACTGACAACAATGGGCACAAATACTGTCTTTTTTGCATTTGCACTTACCTTATTTGCCGGGCTGGCGACAGGGATAGGCAGCTCTCTCGCATTTTTTACAAGAAGGACCAATACCAAATTTCTTTCAACCGCCCTTGGTTTCTCAGCTGGAGTCATGATATATGTATCATTTGTTGAGATATTTTTCAAGGCCAGAGATTTACTGACAGAAGAATTAGGAACGGTTACCGGCTCTTGGATTACTGTCTTAGCATTTTTCGGGGGTATTTTTTTAATAGCTATGATTGACAGGTTCATACCTTCGTTTGAGAATTGTCATGAAGTCCATAAGGTAGAGGAGATGCAAGATGCCAATAAGGCAGCAGAATTCCGCAAACTTTATCGGGTCGGTATCTTCACTGCTATAGCAATTGCTATCCATAACTTCCCAGAGGGCCTAGCAACATTTGAAAGTGCATTAATTGATCCTGCACTGGGTATTGCGATTGCCATTGCCATTGCAATACATAACATTCCAGAAGGCATTGCTATCTCTATTCCTCTTTACTATTCAACAGGAAACAGGAAAAAGGCTTTCTTTTATTCCTTTCTCTCAGGGCTTGCTGAACCGACGGGTGCGATTATCGGATACCTGATATTGTTTTCATTCTTCAATAATATGGTTTTTGGGATATTGTTCGCATCAGTTGCAGGCATTATGGTGTTTATATCCCTTGATGAGCTATTGCCGGCTGCAAGGGAATACGGAGAGAGCCATTTGGCAATATATGGCTTAATTGCTGGGATGATAATAATGGCTGTAAGTTTGTTGCTTTTCATATAGTGATTATGGCAGGTTATGCGCTGAAAATAGCAAAAAATTAAAATAAGTAAGGATTGGTGCAGGCAGCACCGATTTTTATGAAGTTTGTAAAAACTGTGGAGGTAAATAAAATGATGCATGAGGAAAGGTCTAAACTGTCTGAAAAGACACTTGATATGAAAAGGGCTATCGATTCGCTAAAGGAGGAGCTGGAAGCGGTGGAATGGTACAACCAGAGGGCTGATGCCTGCAGCGACATCAACCTGAAGAAGATACTGGTCCATAATGCCAATGAGGAAAAAGAGCACGCCTCGATGATCCTTGAATGGATAAGGCAGAATGATAAGAATTTCGGAAAAGAGCTGAAAGAATACCTGTTTTCAGATAAGAAGGATATAACTGAGCTTGAGAAGCACTAGCTATCTGTTAGATTTTTTTCTTTTCAGCCTTGTCAGAGATGATCGCGCTGTTGCCGGTCTTGTCCTGGATTATTATCTTCAGCCTGTCCTGGCCCCAGATCACCCTCTGGAGCTTTTTGAGCATATTCTTTGCCTTTTTCTGCTCTGCCTTGTCTTCAGCATTATCCTTTGCTGACTCGATGATGTTGATTGCCCTTCTCAGCACGCCCTCGACATTGGTTATGAAGCCCTGGGCAGCTTCGCCCGGCTCCATCGTTATCATATGGGGTATCTTAACAGTTCCCTCTGCAGACTTGACAACCCTTATCTTCATGTCATCCTCGCTTGAAACTTCGATAGAGTATTGCATGGGCTCGTGCTTTTCAGCTGCCTCGACATCAGCTTTATGGTACTTGCAGCTGGAGCAGTTCATGGAAAAGAGATAGACTTTTCCAAAATAAGGTACCTCCCTCTCCTGCTCAGTAAGGTTTAAGGTCTTGCTGTGGCATATCGGACACTCCTGCCCCTCAAGGGTCTCAATCTTATCAATCTCATCAGCCATAGTATCACCTGACAATAAGAAAAATATAAATAACTTTCGTTTTTAAGAAGTCTCCTATTCCACAGTAGAGGTCTGCTTTGACCTGTAGATCTCTGCAAACGAGGGCGTTGCAACGATATAGTCATCGCCAAAGCCGGCAATGTCCCCTCCGACTGCATCGCAGGTTTTCTTGATCTTGTTTATCGCCCTTTTCAGCTCAACAAGGTCCTTCTCTTTCAGGGACTTGATGTTGACAAGGCATATTGTATATCCCTCTCGCAGTGAATCAAGGATCACCTTGACATCAGAAAAATCATCAATCGTAAAAGGTCTGACAATAATCTTGCTCTTAGCGTCCCCGCCGGATACAGTATCGAGTTCGACATACTCCTCTTCAGCATCCTCAGGCTCGAGCTCCTCTCTTGAAAACGTTTTTTTAATATGATGAAATATCCTTTTCATTTGACCCTTCCTCCATCAATGATTATAGTGAAACAGTATCGGTTATATATAAATCTTTTGTTTTTATATATTCAGTGCCAAATCCGCTTAAATGATAAATGAAACCGCCGCGGGAGGGATTCTCACCCATCTTTTGTGTTCGCCTGAGGCGAAACAAAAGCTGGACCAAAATCCGCTTAAATACAACTCAATCGACTTGAGTTGTATGAATCAAACAAAGTATACAAAAAAAGTATACAAAACCGCCGCGGGAGGGATTCTCACCCATCTTTTGTGTTCGCCTGAGGCGAAACAAAAGCTGGACCAAAATCCGCTTAAATACAACTCAATCGACTTGAGTTGTATGAATCAAACAAAGTATACAAAAAAAGTATACAAAACCGCCGCGGGAGGGATTTGAACCCTCATATCCAAAAGGAAACTGGCTCTCCAAGCCAGCGCGGTACCGAGTTGCGCCACCGCGGCAAAAATATCCTGCCTGGTGTTAGATATGATATTCTCTGAAACCAGCCAAGCGAAACACCCGGGCAACTCCGGGACGATGATGGTCTAGAATTTATCGTGGATTTATAAAGGTTTCTTCAATCAATGCTTCATCCAAAAACTAGCTAATGCTCGCCTTCTGCGTGCGAATAAGGGATCGCATCCTGGCTGAGATGGCCTGCTGTCAAAAGAAAGGCAGGCGACCTCTGCCGGGTCAGTATCGCGTTCATGTCTGTCAGGCCTGCAATAACATCACTCTCGATATTGCTTATATATTCGTCGAGCTTTGCGATGTGCGGCGAGATGACATCTATCGCTTTTGCAATGTTCCGGCTCATGAAGTACATCTCCTTGCAGTTCCTGAGAGTATTATAATAATCCTTGTGGTTGTTAGCGATCCTGACTCCGAGCCTGTATGCACAGTGACCTATGGCATTGAGATACATCATATGATTGAAGCTCTTTTCCAGGTTCTCATCGCTGTCCCCTGTCACATCGACATTTATCTTCTCCATCGCCAGCCTGTTCTCGAGTTCTATCAGCTCTGTCATTATTTCCTGGTATTTCAGATTCGCCTTGTAATGTCTGTCAGTTTTCTGGATCCTGTTGAGGGTTGCGATAAGCTCAGCCTTGTTTTTCTCGTATTCAGGGATATGGGTCCCTGCGAGCATCTTAATCTCATAATTGGATGCGCTCTCTCTTATCACTGATTTCAATCTTTCCTCAAAATTCCTTATCACATACCTTGAGTCCAGCAGCATGGTTGCCAGGTTCTGGTTCATCTCCCTGACATTTGCAATCTGGGCAGAGAATATATCTTCAAGTGGCTGAAGATCCCTTATCCTTATGCCTGCGACCTGGAATATCCTCCTGCCTGCATTATACATCCTTTCCATGGGCATGCTCTGCTTTATCAGCCTGTATCTGCCAAGCTCGCGCTGGGTATGCTTTATCTTCTTGACAATCTTTTTCAGGGAAAAGGTAGCATCGGTTATCGCCTGGCCGCTGCTTTCGCGCAGGCCACCATGACCATCATAGTCATCATTTATTATCCTTTCCAGGAGATAGACATTCACCTCATCAGGGCTTGGGTCCTCTCTTTCTTCTTCACCAACCTTTTCGCCTTTTTCCCTCACATCTTCCGGTTCTTCAATACTGTCATGATATGCATATGCATCCCTCTTTCCTGGATTGAATCCCCTGTTTCTTTCCTGGTCAATCCTGACCTGCCTGATAAGCCTAGATATATCAACCATATTATCACCTTAGAACTGCAAAGCCATTGCTATTAATAGATATTTCCAGGATACAGTCGGAAGATATGCTTTAAATCCGGAAATTTCGTTGATTCTGTTAGATATATTTTATTATTAGACAGAATCATGTGAGAATATCCGCTGCCGGTGAAAGTTTTATACTGCCGGAATGGGCAGATTTATTGTAACAAGAAAACCTGCAAGCCCGCTTAAACATTGTGCTGCAACTTTAATTTTTTCTTGAATGTGCATGAGAAATTTTTCCATCCACTGGCAGCTGGTTCGGCTTTGTAATTATGATCCTTTCTTTGATTGTGCAACAAAATTTTTTAATAATGGCAGCAAGGCCGCTTAAACACGGTGCTGAGGGCACCTGCGACCTTGCGCCATTAAATATAATTATTCCGCCGTTTTTTATCAGGTGGGGATAATTATGGTCTGAGAAAACTGACGCAGTCAGTTTTCGATTGACAAATTTTGGTTGAGTAGCCCTTCGGGCCGGCTTGTTGCACATACAGAAAAAATCCAGCCACGGCCGGGCGGAGCTGACCATATTCGAAAGCTTTTAATAATATTCCATAACTTTGAAGTACAACAAAAAATCTGCAGGTGATGATAAAAATGGTAAAAGAACCTGATTCGATGGACGAGCTGATCTACTTCACGAACAGGACCCTTGACAACAACGGAAAGATTAAGGCATGGGTCTACAAGGCAGAGTGCACAAAATGCCACAAGGCAAGGATGGGCAAGCCTGTTGAGAAGGGCAAGGTAAAGATAAGGGCTGGTGAGTACGTCTGCCCTGAATGCGGTCATTCAGAGCCCAAGGATGTTCATGAGAAAGGGCTTGTTGTTGAGATAATCTACACCTGCCCCTTCTGCGGCCACATCGGAGAGGCAACGACAGAATACAGGCGCAGGAACTTTAACGGGGTGCCGTCATATGTCTTCACCTGCGATGGGTGCGGAAAGAAGATAGGAATTACAAGAAAGATGAAGAAATAAGGATAGGATAAAAGATAAAACATCCAAACAGAAAATACCCAGCTTAGCGGTTCATCAGGATCTCGACATCCTTGCCGAATATCTCCTTCAGGTTCTCGAAGATAGGCTCCTTTATGAAAACATGGGGCGGTATCTTCACATCTGCAACGGCCTTTTCAAGCGCTTCCTGGCTGCTTCTCGCGACCCTGCCGAGGCTCCCATCGGGATTTAGCTCTGCCTTGCTTATCTCCTTCTCCTGATTGTCAATATCATGTATGATAAAAGCAGATTTTCCAAGCAGGAGCACCTCTCCGTAGCGCTTGCCATGCTTAACCCTTATCTTTGCCTTTTCAAGCTCCCTGCCCCGCTTTCTCTGGAGATGCTCAACCATATATCTCGTGAACTCGTTGCTTATCTTCCTTATGCTAGCAACCTCGGTCTTGCTCAGCTTGTTCGCATCATAATCCTTCTTTGCTTTTATGATATCCTTGAGCATCCTGAGGTATTTCTCAGGGATTGCGCCTTTATGGACAACCTCTGATTTGAATATCTGCACTATATCAGAATCCTTTACCTTTTCAATACCCTCAAGACGCAATATATCCCTGATTATCGTGACAGTCGTCTCGTATATGTGCATCACGCCCTCTTTTTCCTTGATGCTCTCGATCTGCTTAAAGAGCCTGTTTATCCTCTTGAGATATTTTTCTGCATCAGTCAAGAGGGTGTCGATTTCCTTTCCGCTAAGCTTGTCCAGTGTTCCGTGCTCAAGCTTTTTCCTTATCTCTATGTTGTTCTCAAGGATCTTGACAAATTTTTCCTCGAGCAGCTTCTCTTTCCTGACAAAGATCTCCCGCATCAGCTTGGCGGTCTCGCGCGGGGCCGGCGGGGGGACACCGAAAAGCATAAGAGCTGCCTGGCTCGGTGTAAGGATCGCGTAGAACGTGTCTTCCATCCCTATATCCTTGAGCTTGAAATGCACCCTTTTGAGCATCTGCTCTCCGGACTGCATGAACATATCAATTGCCTCCTGGCTCGGCTTTATCTTGCCCATCTTAAGCATCTGTTTCCATGGCATGAACATGCCGCGGTCATAGAAAGGCACACCATCCCTGAGCAGCGTGAATATTATTGGGTTTGCCTCCTTGAGCGAATCCCAGAAATCAGTAAGAATATACACCTGGATATTGAGCTTGTTCCTAATACCTGTCATCTCACCGGCCTCGATGCCCATGCCGATGATTATCGCACGGAGCTTGTCTTTCAGCTCTGCCCTGGTCATCTTCTTGACATCAGTGTCATCGATTATGACCATCACATCAATATCGCTCTGCTCTGTGGCCTCGCCCCTTACAAGCGATCCTGACAGGACATAGCTGACAATGTATTTCTCAAATTTCTTGAGAACCATGCTCTTATGGACCTCGGCGATCTTGATCGCGGCTAGCATCCCTTTGTCATATATCGGAGCAGATACAGCGACAAGCTGCAGCAGTTCATATTTCGCATCATAACAGCTCTGCCAGACCTCTGACAATATCAGTGTCTGCGGTACTATGTTCTTGTCGATATCTCCTGCAATGTTCAGGATTATCTTGTCGAGCTTCTCCTTGAGCTCCAGCTTGGACATCTTCTGGCTGTCTGAATCATCAATAAGGACAAGCACGTTTATCTTATCCTTGTCAACCTTCTTTCCCTCAGCCGCCTTGGGAGGGGGCATTAGCGCAATGCTTATTATGTACTTGTCGAACTTTTTCAGCAGTATATCCTTGTACTTGTCAAGCTTTTTCCTGATCTCCTTGAGCTTTTCCTTTGCCTCTGGCGTCAGGTTAATCTCAGGCGGGGCATCCTGCCTGCTATTATTATCATTATCTTTTGCCATATTGCTGTTATGAATCCCAGTTGATTTTATAAATATTATTATCATGTATTATATACAAGTGAGACATTCCAGTCATGGGTTGTTGGGCTGGTTTTTCTTCAGAGTTGGAATTTTCAGCTAACAGGGAAATTCCCTGCTTTTTCCTGGATAATGCTTATAAACAAGAGATTGCTAAATGCTGCTGCCATGAAAGACAGTACCCTGCTGCGGATAGCCATGCTCTGCTCTACTGCAGGGCTGGTCATGCTATGGATTGTTTCAGCGCATATCCCGATAGACGAGGCCAGTATTGCAGGTATTGGAGAAAACCATGTTGGAGAAACAGTAAGGATTAAAGGCACTGTTTCAGATATATCCAGCAGGGACAACCTGGTCACTATAAGTATTGTTAAGCCAGAGACCACAACAGTAGTAATGTTCGGGGACGAAGAGCCATCGCTTGAAAAAGGAGACAATGTTGAGGTAACAGCCCAGGTTAAAGAATATAAAGGCGGCTCTGAGCTTGTTGCAGACAGGATAGACAAGATATAGAAAGGCTTTTATTTGCTCGTATATTTTCTCCATTTATATGAAAATAATAAGGAAAGAAAGGGGAATGTACAAGGTTGAGAGCCACACCCCTGGGAAATTCTGGACAGTTGACCTTGCAAAGTGCACATGCTCATGCCCGCATTACCTATACAGGCTCAGGAAAACCAAGGGCGAGTGCAAGCATATAAAGGCTGTAAAAGAGCATGTCACAGGAAAAGAGGCATCAAGATATGATGACATAATCTCCTATGTTAGGGACAATGTGTTTGTCGATTCCATCGGGCTGATAGAAAAATTCGGCCAGGAAACCATTGACATGATGATCAATAATGGAGAGCTTCTTGAAGAGCATGGCAAGGTCCGGCTGCTATAGTGATCTCCTCAATACAAGGCCCAATATTGCTATTTTTCCCACTATTTGCCCTGTTTTGGCCATCCAGGGTTTTTTCGAAAGTTTTATATATGAGTACCTCCATAAAAAATCAAAACGATAATATTTATCAAAAAAGAGGAGGACTGATAAGCATGGTTAAAAAAGGACAGGGAGCTCTTGAATTTTTAATGACCTATGGCTGGGCGTTTCTGGTCATTCTGATTATGATTGGTGCCCTGGCGTACTTCGGCATTCTTAACCCGACAAGGTTCCTGCCGGACAGGTGCGACTTCGGGACCCAGATCCTATGTAAGGAGAACCAGTTCATAATCAACAGCAATGATAACCAGACAATTGTTGCAACTGTCGTAAACAATATGGGCAGCAACATAAAGACATACGGCTGGACTGTATCGACTGATGTTGCCGCTGTATCAGGATGTCAGATATGCTTCGACAATGATACCACCAATGATCCTGCATGCACAGGAGTGGGAGGAACTGATGCTGACCTGGATGCTGCAACAGCCGCATCACCAATATTATGGCCTGAGGGCGCAAGTCAAAAGCTCACACTTGAATGCACAGGCGGTGACCAGATGGTCCCTGGCGACAAGAACAAGTTCCAGATAAAATTCAAGTGGTATGCCTCGACCGCTGGCCCTCAATATGCACGTGACGGATCAGGCGAGATATACAGCTCAGTACAATAAATTTAATTTTTTATTTTAAATATAATTTTTATCGATTTCTGGAGAATTAAACTAAATATAAAAAAGAACATTCAACCCATATAGTTAGGTCTTTCCTCTTCCATCTCTTTTCCGCGGGCCTTTGTAAAATGATCTTTCATATCCTCATAGGTCTTTTCGATGTCTTTTGTAATGCTTGGTTTTACCTTGTCAAGCGCCTTTCTGAAGTATTCGATAGTCACTTCCCTTGCCTTCATATTATCCCTCAATGCCAGCATCGCAGCTTCCCTGCACACAGACTCTATATCTGCACCTACATAGCCTTCAGATAATGATGCAAGATAGCTGTAAAACCTTGACTGCAGTGTAGGCTGTTTTTTTGCAGCCTGGGATGTCTTCTTTCCTGCCTCTTCCTTGGCGCTTTTTATTTGCGTATGCTCATCTGCTGTACTAGAAGCTATGTCAGATGCGCTCTTCTCAGGCTTATAATCCTTAGGGACACCCGCGTAGTCAATTGGCATATCCATTGTATGTATCTTAAAAATCGCTTCCCTCGCCTTTTGGTCAGGTGATGATGCAAGGACAATCCTGTCAAACCTTCCTGGACGCAACAGTGCTGTGTCCAGCATATCCGGCCTGTTTGTAGCTGCAACAACAACCACTTCATTTAGATCCTCAAGACCATCCATCTCAGTAAGGATTTGGTTGACAACACGCTCTGTCACATGGGCATCGCTGCTTGCCCCTCTCCTTGGAGCGATGCTCTCAACCTCATCGAAGAATATTATGGAAGGGGCTGTCTGCCTTGCTTTCTTGAATATCTTCCTGACAGCCTTTTCACTCTCCCCGACCCATTTTGACAACAGCTCAGGCCCTTTGACCGGGATAAAGTTGGCCTTGGATTCAGTGGCAACAGCCCTTGCCAGCAAGGTCTTGCCGGTTCCGGGAGCACCATATATCAGGACACCTTTTGGGGGTTTTACACCCAGCCTTTTGAAGCTCTGGGGCATCTTCAGGGGCCATTCTATTGCCTCGATAAGCTCTTTCTTGACATCATCCAGGCCGCCCACATCTTCCCAGGTCACATTAGGTATCTCGACAAGAACCTCACGCATCGCGCTTGGCCTGACAACCTTAAGGGCTTCCCTGAAATCCTTCATGGTTATCCTGAGCTTCTCAAGTATCTCTTTCGGGATAGGCTCATCCTCTTCCATCTCCAGCTCCGGAAGTATCCTCCTGAGGACTTCCATAGCTGCCTCCTTTGTCAGGGAGGCAAGGTCTGCACCTACAAAGCCGTATGTCACTTCAGCCAGCTGCCTGAGCATGACCTCCTTGACAGTTGAGTATATGAGCTGGTCAATGTCTTTTTTTGTATTATCGATAAACTGTACAGTGAGTGTACTGACCTTGTTTCCTGTGCTTGCTCTCATGAAGCTATCCCTTATCTCAGAGGCAACCTTGTCAAGGCATGTGATGATAAAATCCTGGCTGCTATGGGAGACCGATTGTTTCTTGAACGCTTTCCTGAAATAGACGGAAAGCCCCTGCTCGAGCCTGTCATAGCTGCTCTTCCTGTTTGCCGGATCAATCTGGGAAAGAATCGGCTCAGCGATCATTGTTATCTGCTCAGGCTTTACAGTGCTCAGGATATCAACAAGCTTGGTCCTGATCTCGTTAACATTCAGGTTCTTGTCTATAGATTTTGGGTTGGTATCAAGGGGCATGTTCCTTGTATGGATCTTCAGGATGCCGAGCCTGCCTTCCTTGTTCGGGACACCGATCTCTATCTCCCTGTCAAACCGGCCGGGCCTCCTCAGCGCCGGATCCAGTGAATCAGGTATGTTTGTCGCTGCAATGACCACTACCTTGCCCCTGCTTTTCAGGCCGTCCATCTGTGCAAGGAGCTGTGCAACGACCCTCCGTTCTACCTCACCATATGATTCCTCCCTTTTGGGAGCTATTGCGTCAATCTCATCGATAAATATTATAGAAGGGGCATTCTTCTCTGCCTCTTCGAATTTCTTCCTTACATTGGCCTCGCTCTGGCCGTAGAACTTTGACATTATCTCAGGACCGTTTATCAGGAAAAAATTAGACGCTGTCTCATTGGCAACAGCCTTTGCCAGCAAAGTTTTTCCTGTTCCGGGTGAGCCGTGCAGAAGGACACCCTTGGGCGGCTCAATACCAAGCCTCTCGAATATCTCTGGATGCTTAAGCGGCAGCTCGACCATCTCCCTTATCTTCTTTATCTCATCCTGCAGTCCGCCTATGTCCTCGTATGTCACCTCAAGGACCTTTTCTTCGCTGACTTCTATAGCTTCCGGATTATATACTACTTCTGTCTGGTCTGAGATTATCACAGCCTGTTTGGGCTGCGTGTCTGCAACGATAAATTTTATATCGGCAAAGCCAAATCCTGGAAGGTTTTCATCGATCATCCCGAAGATATCGTGTCCGAAGAATGGCGAGTCGCTCATGGTAGAGCGCCTCCTGCTGGTACCGCCGAGCGATACAATATCCCCTTTCATCACAGCCCTGCCGAGCAGCCCGTGCTTGAATATGTTCGGAGAGGCTCTCACAAGGATCCCCTTCTGGGCAGGAGCAATGACCACCTTCTTGGCCTCCTTGATATCCGCCTTGTTTATCTTGACGATCTCTCCGATCCCTGTCCTGGCGTTTCGCCTCAGGATGCCGTCCATCCTTATGATGTTAAGCCCTATATCGCCTGGGTATGCCCTGTCAGCTATTCCAACAGTCTTTCTTTCTCCCTCTATCTCGACAATATCTCCCTGTCTTATGTCTATGTTATGCATAAAACTTGAGTCTATGCGGACAATCCCCTTGTTTACATCATCCTGGATAGCCTCAGCAACCTTTAGCTTCTGCTCTTTTACCATTTTATTTCTTCTGGGGGGTATCAATTATAATAAATAAATCTTTTGGTAAGAAGACAATCATTTATTTATCTGGACCTTTATTTATCTGGACCTTTGGCATGGGGACAGACGGAGGAAGGTTTACGTCCTTTGATGTGACCAAGGCCTGGATATTGCATTTGGACAGTATCGTGTTAAGAATCGACCCCATCACGCTCTCGGGTATCTTCTTGCTTTTCTTCCACTCATCCAGAATGCCCTTTACAGCCTTGTCATCCGACAAATAGAGAAGGTCTCCCTCAAGCTCAATGTCGCCTATCTTTGGCTCATACTTTGAGACATAGTTGAATATGAACTTGACGCCCTTCTGCTTGTCCTTGCCAAGCGACAGGTCTGCCTGCTCAACATCCTTTATAGCCACCCTGTTGCTGATGTTGATTTTCCCTCTTACCGGATTATGCCTTGCTGCCTGAATCTTGCTAAAGTTAAAGCCCACTATTGCCAAATTGATCACCTACTTATGTTTTAATTTTTTTATTGAAATTTTCATCAAAACGGATATCTGGATTATATATAAAGCTTTTGGTAAGATTTAAATATAAGTTCAGTATATTTAATTGAAGTGGTCATGGGGATGTCAAGATGGAATCCAAGAAAGTTAAAGAGGAATATGCTATTATTCTTGATTTCCTGCCAAACGGCTATCCTTTTGACAAGAGGCCAATCCATAAGAAGACCCCGATAGCCCAGGCTATTGGCACAGATCATTTCTCGCTCCTTGAGCTTGTCCCGAAAAAGGATGTGTTCCTGCAGCCGCATGAGAAGATATACATAGGAGAGGGCAAGAGGGATCATATCCACCATATAGCAGGAAGGGTGCCTATGTCGAGGCTGACAGGCACAGCAAGGAACGAGCTGACTTTCGTGGTCGACGAGATTATCAAAAAGAACGAAAAAGAGATAATCACTTTCTTCAACAATGCGCGGCCTCTCAGCACAAGGATGCATCAGCTTGAGCTGCTCCCTGGTGTGGGCAAGAAGCACATGTGGCAGATTGTCGAGGAGAGGAGGGACGAGCCGTTCAAGAGCTTTGATGATGTCAAAAAAAGGGTAAAGCTGTTGCCGGACCCGAAAAAGACGATAATGAGGAGGATATTTTCCGAGCTGGAAGGCAAGGAAAAATACAACCTTTTCGTCGAGAATTAAATGCAATTCTAAGAAAAATTATTTTTTACCTGCATGAGCCATCTGTGCATCCATGGCTGCACTCCTGGATGAGGACGCTTTGGTTCTCATAGCTGCATGATGCTTCCCCTGTTCCGGAATTGCTGCATGTAAAGTTGATATAATGCCTGTATACATCATTGCTGATGCAGAAAGTGCTGCCGTAATAGGTACTCGCACCGCAGTCCGCGTCAGAGAAGCAGCTTATCACCGGTGTTCTGCAGCTGCCGTCATCCTCGCATACATCATAGTCTTCTGGGCAGCCACAGTCGTCTTCATTGCCTACTATCCTGTCAGGGCCATAGCACATATACTTCAGCATCCCGGAATAGCAGAATTTCGGCTTTGTGGTTGAGCACTCGCCGTAATACGTGCTGTCTGAGCATACAGGTATAACAGACAGGGCAACCTGCTCTGTCTTTGAGAGGATATCAGACATGACGATGCCGGATTCATTGCCCACTATGGTGCTGCAGTCTAATGTTGAGATGTCCTCTGTCGAGAGATAGACCGTGATAAGGTCTTTTAGCTCGGAGAGGGTGAGCACGCTCTGGCCCGGGTTGGACAGGTATGAGAACAGCCCTTTTTTTAGATCCTGCTTGAATATCTGCTCAGGCGGGCATGCGAACGCACCAGACACAAGCATGCAGGCGATTACAAGAAGGATTATTCCTTTCATCATCAATCAACATTTGTCGTGATATTGCCGTCGCATGTTCCTTCAAGAGGCCTTTGAGTGGTCCCTCCGTAATAAAAATCAGGAAGATGCCAGCTTTTTCCTGAGGCATTATAGAGTGTTGCTGTGTAAGTATAGTTGCCGAACTCTGTCGAAGATGTATGGTGCCTTGACCATGTTAAAGGGGTAAATATTGAGCCGCATGACGACGGTGTGCAGATAAATGTCTGGTTGTTTACAAGTACACCATCAAGGTATTCAAATATAGTCAGGTTGGTGAAACTGTAAAGCCCAAAAGCTGGCGAATCATCTATATCATAATGGTTGCTCACGTATACAACCACATTATAATTTCTCTTGTCCATCTTGTTAAGATAAAATATATGCCTGGGAACTGTCGTGTCATAACAATGACTGCAGCCATCTGAGCATATCTCGCCAGGGCTGCTGCATGTCTTGTACAGCTCAGTGTGGGGCTTTGCAAAGTCGGGTATACAGCTGTTAAAACTGCATTGGCCGTCGTAATAATAATCTGTGATGTTCTCTGGAGATGAGCAGCTGAAAACCTCCTGATAATGGCCGGTGCAGTGCTCATCTGCTGTACATTCGACACAATGGTCATAGCCGTCCTCGCAATACTCGCTATAGTTACTGCAATCAATCGTATCCATAAGTGTCCCTTTTGCAACGCATTCATAATTCTTGTTGCAGTCATAGGTACCGTTTAGCTGCCTTAGGAGGTTTCCCTTACACGTGTAAATCGTACCTGCTGTCGGGCACATATCACTTGTAAAGCATTCCGGGTCGCAGACGCTTATGTTATCATAGCACATTGTCTTACCTGCAGGGCAGCCGCAGTCATCGTCAGTGCCTACAATCCTGTCCGGCCCGGTGCACATGGGCACAAGCCTGCCAGAGTAGCAGAAATATCCGGGCTGCCGGTCAGAGCATTCGCCATAGAGAGTGCCCTCACTGCATCTTGGAACAACATTTCTCTGGGATGTTAACATCATCTTCTGCGCTACCATGCTCATGTTCACACCATCGTAATCACTGGAATTTGTCTCTGCCGGGTCGCAGAGCACGCTTGCATTCACATCTGTCTTATCAAAAAAGAACTTGATGCTCGCATTGAGCTCAGTGAAGTTAAGGTAAAGAGAGCCAGAACCGGGATTTGCCAGGAACAGGAAGATCGACTGCTTAAGGTAGCCCCTGTAAACATGGGTCGTATTGATCCCTGAAAGATCGTTCTCGCAATCAGCCAGAGTCGCGTATGTATTTAAAATTAGGAGCACAGACAGCAATATCAGCAACCCCTTTTTCAGCAGCATTTTCCGTACTTCTCACAACACTCTTCCTTTGTGATGAAGCCAAGAGTGGCCAGCTTTGAATCGCATGTCCCAGACCTGTCAGCAGAGCTGCATGCAGACTGCTCAAGCTCTGTAACATGACTACCTGTCACCTGCTCCATCCCCTCATTCTGACTAGACGGTGAAGCCTTCTGCTGGCACCCTGAAACCAAGATAAGCAGGCCCATCACAAGTACTGGCAGCATCCTCATTTTTGGTTATATTCTGCCTGTCATATTATATAAATCTTTTGATTTTCTGGAAATCTCCCCAAGAAAGTCTGATGCTATAAAGCCGTATCCAAGGTATTTTTCAAGCCCTTCGCCTATAAGCCCGTTGACACGTGCGGCATAATATGCAGCATCAAAAAGGCTCAGGCCGAGAGCTGCATAACCAGCGCAGAGCCCTGCCAGGACATCGCCTGTACCAGCTACAGTCATCCCTGGGCTGCCTGTCCTGTTTACCTTTACCTTGTTTTCAGATATGATCCTGTCAGCATGGCCTTTTCGCAGCAGTACATTGCTGCCCAGATGCTTCCTGTAATTCTTTTCACTGAGCCTTGAATTCTCAAGAAGAATCCTGTATTCTTCCTTATGCGGGGTTATGATAGCATTGTCTATATCCTGCAGCCTGAGCGCCTTTATCGCGTCTGCATCAATCACCTTTGCCTTCTGGCTGTTTTTCCTGACCAGCTGCCGGACAAGTTCCATTGTCTTTTTCCTGAGGCCTATGCCGTTTCCGATGAGAAAAACATCGCACCTGTCAATCAATACCTGTATCTGCCTGAGATGCCCCATCTCAAGGCAGCTTCCTTTCAGCTTCCTGGTGATAATATCCGGGCTCAGGGAGTTTATCACCCATGCCACCTTTTCAGGCGCAGCGACAACCACAGTGTCAATGCCTGTGCGCATGGCTGCTACCGCACCGGCAGCCAAAAATGCCGCTCCTGGATAATCCACTGAGCCTGCAATTACAAGAACCCTGCCATTATCGCCCTTTTTTGATGACTTGTCCCGTTTCAGCACCATGGTCACATGATAAATCCATCATTTCGCAATTTCAGCCCCGCCGGCAGGCAGAAACCTGATTATGTCATCAAGCCCTCCGCCTATAAGCCTGCGGATTCTTTTTGCGATGTCGCTTGGCTTATGGCTGCCCTGGATTATCTCGACATAGCTTTTGGTCTGCTTTTTTATCGCCCCTACAGGGCCGCCTATCACCTTATTATCCTTGATGCCTATGGCCAGCCTCATCCTATTGTTTATGTAATTTGTCTTGCCGTAGATCATGAATGCGCCTTTTGCCATGAACTCGCCGCTCCTGGCCTTTTTTGATACCTGCTCCGGCCTGACATGGAAAACATTGGTCGTCGTCAGGCCTGACTTCCATGCCCTTGAATACGATGCAGTAGCGTCTGCAGTTTCGGTCAGTGTTTCGTTTCCTGGCTTCTTGCCTTCTGTTTTTATAACAAAGAAGGGCGAGCCTGCCATGTCAGTATGGAATACAAGATCATCCTTGTCAGTGTGCTTTTTGATAACGATCTCATTGCTGGTCGCATCCCTGCCGCCAATGACAAGAAATCCCTCTGAGCTTATAAACCACCGGAACTTCTCGAACCATTCCTTTTTTTGCGGCAGAGAAACCTTCTTGGCTGAGCTGGCCAGATCATGCTTTTTTATCGCGTGCGCCAGCTTTTTTTTAGATTCACTGAGAGCTTCAATAGCTCCCTCAAGCCTCTTTTTGTCCCTCTTGGCCTTTTCAAAATACCTTGCGGAATTCTCCTCGATACTCTTTTCCAACTGCAATACCAGCCGTACCATTGGAAAAAGAAGAGTGTGTTTGTTTAAAAATGTTATTTTTGATCTTCTATGCCCAAAGAATGTCCTTTCAGCTGCATAACGGGATTGATGTTATCTCTCCCTTTATCTCGCAATCCATCGGCCTGTTTGAAACATTTATAAGGGGGATTATCTTGAGCTCGACTATCTTGCCATATGTGTCAACATCATAATTGAATGTGACCTTTTTCTCCTCATTCTGTCCGAGGGTTATTGGGATATTGCCAATGTTTAATGTGTCCCTTATCCCTGAGGCCCTTATCTTGAACCCGATTATCGCCTTCTTGTCACCGTTGGTGACAAAGAACTCGACAGTCTTTGTCTTTTCATTGAAGCATATCCTTGGCTGGCCGTTGCTTAGCTTTGAAATCTGAACATTTGTCAGCTTGCATTTGCCGAACGGCTCAAGCTGGATGACCACTGTCGCGAGCGCCACAGCGAACGCTAACAGGAGCACTGTAGCGATCAGCGGGCTGACACCCTTTTTTTTAAATGGCATATGCCCATTTGAAATCAAAGTCATATATAAAATTTTGTTTTTTAAAAATAGGTGGTGAATTCTCTGCCATAACCGGAAAATCCTGTATTTTTTCCCAGTCAAAAATATAAAAGCCATCAGTGCCAGCATGAACGATGACAAAAAACTACCTGGTCTTTGTTCCAATAGCTGTAATATTCTCAGCCAGCATATACTTCTTACTTGCGCCTGCTGGCAATAGCCAGGGTGTGGTTGCTGAAAACACCAGCATCATGCCTGAGCTCTATACGTGCCCGGCTGATAACTGCATGGATGTGCTTATCAACCTGACAAAGGAGGCTGACAGCGTAAAGTGCGCGTTCTATGACCTGGACCTGCCCCAACTGGTGCAGGCATTTGAGTCCTCTGATCTAGAGCTGAGGCTGGTCATGGACTATAATAATTACAATGACAACAGGCATCTGCTGGCAAACCTGTCAGGCAATATTAAGACCGGTGCGCCGGATATACAGATGCACAACAAGTTCTGCATCTTTGACAATAGCATTGTGACAACAGGCAGTTTCAATCCGACTGTCAGGGGAAACTACGACAACAACAACAATCTTCTTGTCATCCACTCAAAGTATATTGCAGAAAACTATCTTGAAGAGTTCGATGAATTATGGGAAGGTGTGTTGAGCGGCGGAAAAAGGGTAAAATACCATGTTGTGCAACTGAACAGCACTCTTGTCCGGAATTTCTTCTGCCCTGAAGACTGCGATGCAGGAATCTACACAAAGCTGATAGACAATGCCAGTGATTCAGTGATATTCATGACATTCAGCTTTACCAATGATGACATCGGTGATGCCCTGTTGCGTGCCCATGACAGGGGTGTTGTCGTAAAAGGGATATTTGAAAAGAGCCAGAACAGCAGATGGACAGAATATGGAAAACTGAAAGATGCAGGGATTGATGTTTATTGGGACAAAAATAGTGCAAACATGCACCACAAGGTTTTCGTGATCGATGGGAACGCTGTGATCACAGGCTCTGCCAACCCGACAAATAACGGGCTCATGCATAATGACGAGAACATCATCGTGCTGTACGATAAGAGGCTTGCGCACTCATTCCTAGAGGAGTTTGACGCTCTACTGGATGGTACAGGCTGATACATTCATCTGACATATTGATTTCTCTTGATAGTGCGAGAGAAATTTTTTCACTGGCGGCAAACCTGCTTCAACACAATGTTATAATGTTGATTTTTTCCTGAATGTGCATGAGAAATTTTTCCATCCACTGGCGGCTGGTTCGGCTTAAACACGGCACTGCTGGTACCTGCCGAACCAGCGCCCATGGAAAAATTTCTTCTTGAGTGGCCCTGTGGGCTAGCATCTTGTACTCGAAAGAAAATCTCCAATCGCAGAAAACATCAGAATTCCACTCATCTATGATAAATTGTCTAAGTGGAATCTGATGTGCTCGAAAACCACCAAGTGAGTGGAATTCTGGGCATCAAAAACCACTAGACCTTGTATGGCTTACAACTCCATGCTACTTTCGTAGATGTGTGGTTTTTGACAAATCCAGCCACGGCCGGGCGTAGCTGGATTTTTTCACATAATAATAAAAATACCCAGTTAGAAACACCACTTAACAATTGAAGAATTCCCTTATATCATCAGCATAATCCTTGCTGACCTTGATGTCCCAGTCCTGGGGAAAGAGCCTTCTATATCTTGGCCAGAGGTATCTTTCGTCAAGGAAGACAACAACTCCCCTGTCTGTCTCGCTCCTTATGCATCTCCCGGCGCTCTGGAGCGCCCTGTTGAAGGCAGGGAATATATAGCCGTAATCCCATCCCCTGCTGAACTTGCTGTCATAATACCTTATAAGCTCCCGTGTTTCCAGATCAGGATGCTGGAGCGGAAGCCCTGCAATAACAACGCATTTCAGCAGGTCTCCGGGAAGGTCGATGCCTTCTGAAAATGAGCCGGATGCAACACAGAGCAGGACTGCGCCGCTGTCGCTGTTTGCCTTGAACTTTTCCAGGAGCCGGCCCTTCTCCTCCTTGCTAAGCATAGGCTTTTCAAGAAAACAGGCCTTATTTGACATGGGAGCGAAAAACTCATATACCCTGTCCCTTATATGGTAGCTCGGGAAAAAAAGAAGGGTATTGCCGGGCACAGCGTCTGTTATCTCAGCGCATACCCTGGCGATGTTTTCATACTGTCTGGGGTTTCGCTCAGTAAACCTCGTCGTTGTCCTCGGAACCACGAGGTTGAGCCTGTTGATGTCAGGAAAGGGGCTCGTGTAAGTTTCCATGGCTGTGTCCCCGAACCCAAGCAGGTCCCTGTACATCTCTGTCGGCGTGAGGGTGCCAGACATCATGATCGTCGAATACAATTCCCTGATAACCGGCCTTGATATCACAGAGGGGTCAAGGCAGCTGTTCGACAACATCACCATCTGCCTTCCACCGGATTCAGACAGCTTAAGTATCCTTGCAAACCCCTCCTCAGGGCCGAGCCAGCTTTCGAGAAATGCTGAAACGCTTCCTATGTAGCTCTGCCTCTGCGCTTCCCGGACAGAGTTTGCGATGAAGTCAAAATCATCAATCAGCTGCTGAAAGTCGATATGCGTAGAAACTTTCCCGATAAAATCATCCCTCTTTATAAGCCTCTCCTCATCAACCCTGAGGTCTTTTGCATATTCATTTAATATGTCCTGGATGATGACAAGCCTCTCTATGGTCTCATTATACCCAAACTTCTTGGCCTCCTGCACAGCCCTCCTCAGGATATTGCTTGAGATCCTCGTGCTCGCAAGGTCCCTGATACGCACAGGAAGGTTGTGCGCCTCATCTACGATGACGATGCTCTTTCCAAGCTCTTTATCAGCCCTGCCCAGGAACATCTCGCTTATCTTCGGATGGAAAACATAATAATAGTCAGCTATTACCACGTGGGACTTTGAAGCAAGCATGAGCACAATCTCATACGGGCAGAGCTTTTCTTTCCTGCAGATATCAAGAATCTGCTCTATATGGTATATCCCACTGTTGAGGGTGCTCAGGGTCTGCTTTGCCCTGACCGACAACTTGCCTCCTGACCTGCAGTTCGAATAAAACTCGCAGCTGCCCTCCTCCCTGAGCTTTTTGCAGAACTCTGCAAATTCAGCTGAGTAAAGGTTCCCTGAGCCGATCTGGGAACACATCCATTTTTTCCCGATGATGTCTGTCACTGTAATGTCCACATCATGCTCTCTCTTGATATCCTTCAGCGTCTCGATCGCCAGATGGTGCTGGGTGTGCCTTGATGTAAGGAATATCACGCTAAGATCATTTTTTATTGCAAAGGAAAGGGCAGGGGAAAGGGCCGCTACTGTCTTGCCAAGCCCTGTCGGCGCATGTACGATCAGGTCTTGCTTATTCTCAAGTGATTTTTGGACGCTTGAGATGAACTCATCCTGTATTTTCCTGACGCTAGGGTATGGAAACATGATCGCTTTTTTGTCAATCATCATGAGGCAAAAACCGGCTTATTTTATAAAATTATTGCATGACTTTACATAAAATTTTTCGAAAAATGTCAACCACAATATTTATATAATACAAGATATATATTCCAATTTATAAATATTTATATATATTTGCTGTTGTCATAAAGAGCAGTTAAAAAAAATATTTTTTACTGTTTGTTGGGGTGGTAGATTAAATGAAAAACAAGGAGATTTTCAATGTTTTTTTCAGGGTGAAGCCGACACTGATGCTCGTCGGCCTGCTGAACGCGAAGGGGGAGGTCTATGCCTCGTCGCTTGCAAAATCAATCGACTGCACCTATTCCCATGTTGTGAAGATCCTCCAGGAGATGGAGAAAGCCGGACTTATAAATTTCAACAAGCAGGGAAGGCTAAAGCTGCTCTCCCTTACCAAGAAAGGGACCGAGATCGCTGAGAACATCGAAAAGATAAGGAATCTTCTTTAAGCTGTTTCTTCTTTATATTGTCTCTGCAATAGAATGCCTGTCAAGCATGATCCTTGCCTGCTCGATGAATGCCTTTTCCTTGCTCGTGTCGATAAGGGCGCCGGCCGCATTCCTGTGGCCACCTGCCTCACCGCCGAAATTCCGGACAATATCTGTTATTATCTTCCGAAGGTCAGTTCCACCTGCTGCAGAGCCGGCTATCCTTAAGGATACCTTGCTCTTCTTGTTGCTGCTCCTTCCTATGGTAACGACTATTGTCCCTTTCCTGATCTCGTTAGAGTTGGAGAGTATCGAAGCGATTGTGCCGATCATCGTCGAGAGGATGTTATGCTTTGCATTGATTATTGTGTAGCCCTCTGTCTCTATGACACTGGGCGTGCCCCTGTTCTCATGGTACCACCTGAGCGCATTGATTATCTCCATCCTGTAATCCACAAGTATACCAATTGCCCTGTCCTTCATCCTCCTGTCGCCGAGACAGGCACTGATGCCGAGCGAGGCTTTCCCGAGCCTCCCGCAGGCATTGAGCAGGGTTGAGAATTCACGGGCGTCCCTTAATGGGCCGTCAGGCTCATTTACCAGAGTATATACAGGGCCGAAGACATCCTCGGGGTCTTTTTCATTAACCCTCTTTTTTATGATCCCGTCTGCAAGCTTTTTGAGCTCATCATCAGTCAGATGCACAAGCTTTTTCCAGTCCTTGCCGACCCTTGGATTTATGCCGAGTGATCTTAGAAACCGGAGCGCGCCGGAGCTTGAACCAGTGACTCCGGGAATATATGGGTCAAATGTGTATTCAAGCAGCCTGTGCAGGGGCTTGCTCTGCCTTCCGAACATCCGCAGCCCTCTTGTAACCTCGATTGTCTCAAACTCTTTCACGGCAATCTCGAGGATTTTGCTGTTAAGCCCGCTAAAGCCGTCCTTCTCCTGGTTGTCGCCGATGGCTCCGATTACAGAGAGGTGTGCAAGCTCCCTGTTTTTTTTGTTCAGGGCAGCTGCAAAATAATAGGCTACGCCGGCACCTGATATATCTGCTGAACCGTTGATATCGAAGAAGTGTGGGTTCACATGGACAATGTTCCTGCCCTTTGTCTTCTTTCCGGGCTTATGATGGTCCAGTACGATAATTTTTTTATCTTGCATGAACCTGTCAAGCAGCTTTATCTGTCCCATAGCTGTCTTATTGTATTCATTTCTTATGGAAATGCCAGCAGCTTTTCCCGCCTGAAAAATTAACGCAGATTTTTTGCCCTGAAAAAAAATTTACTTGATTTTGAATGGATTTTAGTATACTATTAAATTTCAGCATAGGTATTTATATTGTTTAAAAAA
>CAZPXC010000012.1:902-33302 GCA_964590935.1 uncultured Methanosarcinales archaeon | reverse complement strand
TCCCTTGGAATCCTGAACAAAGCGTATTGATTCTAACCCAACTCATATTATAAAGCCACAAGTACCAAAATATATATAAATAATCTATTCGCACTTTTTAGCAGATGGAAATCAAGGAATTGGTTGAAAAGCTTGAGTCGTCTGATGAGTTCAGGTCATGGAGAAAGGATAATGAGGGCTTTTACCTGGTGCATCTGTTCTACATGAGCAACCAGCCGGCCCAGATAGGGTACTATGACAAGGAGAGTGACAGGATAACCACGTTTGAGGTCAACGGCGGAGTATCAATAAACCCGACAAGCGAGGTCTTCAAGGAAAGCAAGAGCGTTCCGAGGCTTGAGCTAAGCAATGTAAAGACTGACAGGCATGAGGCTCTTGAGACAGTGAAGGAGCTGATAAAGCAGCATTACCCGAAAGAGATCCTTGACAAGGAAATGATCCTGCTCCAGGAGATAAGCAACAGGACAGTCTACAACGTGACATATTTTACAAAGGCATTTAACACGCTGAACATAAAGGTTGATGCCGGTACAGGCAAAGTAATAAGCCATGACCTAAATTCATTGGTTAGTTTTTAAAAATGATTTTAGAACATATATCTTCTATCTTGATATTATTTATATATTAATTAGTTCCTGTAAATTATACCTGTTCTGATGAGGGGTGGAGATTGGAACTGAAGATAAAAAAGCTAGACAGCAGTCTGAAGACGCCTGAATATATCCATGATTACGATGCAGCCTTTGACCTGCCCGCAGCCCATGACATAGAGCTGAAACCTGGTGAGAAGCAGATAATCAGGACCGGGCTTAAGATGGCCATCCCAAAGGGCTATGCAGGCCTTATCTGGGACAGGTCAGGGCTGGCTGCAAAGCACTCCCTGCATGTTCTGGCCGGTGTCATAGATTCCGGCTACAGGGGCGAGGTAGGGGTGGTCATGGTAAACCTTGGAAAGGAGGTTTTCAGGGTCGAGAAGAATATGAGGATTGCACAGATGCTGATACAGCCAGTCATCCAGCCGAAGATCAAAGAGGCAGATGACCTGGGCGAAACATCGAGAAGCGAGGGCGGCTTCGGGAGCACAGGCCTGCGAGGTTAAAAAGATGGTAGTAAGCTATAACGAGATGAAGAACAACAAGACACTCAACCAGTTTGTAGAGGAGCCAAGAGAAGAGAAAGAGAAGAAAAAATGAATACTGTTTCTTGCTCTTTATAGGGCATATCAGATGCCCTTCCCTCTCAGCACTCTCAGGCCCTTTATCAGGTGGATCCTTTGCTTTACCGAATTGTAGAGCAGGTCAAATTCCATAGGTGACAGGTCAATGATACCCGATGAGTCCCTGCCCCTGAAGCATATCGAGATCGACTCGCTGCCAGGCTCCATAAGGTCCTCATTTATCAGCACTTCCTTGATAGCGCCCCGCGTCCTGAGCCTTACATGGCCGTCCTTGTTTACCTTTCTTACCTTTATTTGCATTTGAGTGCCTCCGTGTTTTTATTCTGGAATAGTAAATGAATATAAAAAAGTTTTGGCATGTCAGGCTATATTTCTAAATATATCTGACGAAAAAATTTCTTTCGCACTATGAATAAACTAACCCAGCCTTAAACAATTATATCTTAAACAATATAATATTAATATAAATAAATATATATTAAATATATTTATAATATAATAATAGACCTAAAATGTATATTAATTGCTAAAAAAAGCGAAAAATTTATATATAAATTATATCAATAGAATTATAGATTTATATCTTTTATAATACAATAGTATACAAAAAACAGCAACAAATGATTGAAAACAGCCTTGAACTTGGGATAATCGCGCTCTATGATGATAATCTGGTGAACCTGTTCAGCATCAACAGCATCTCCAAGCAGCTGGGCAGGAAATATCCCTACATCAACAAGAAGGTAACCTCGCTCCTGAAGCAGGGCATTCTCAAAAAGATCGTCATCGGCAAGTCCTATATGTGCTCCCTCAACTTTGACAACGATAAGACTATACTCCTCCTACAGATGCTTGAGCTGCAGAAAAAAGCCAGGCTGGACACAGGGAAGATAGACCGCTTCATAGGGCAGACAAGGCTCAGGATGACCCTGCACTGCGTGCTGGAATTCGACAGGAGGCTGGTCTTTGTGGTCGAAAACCTTGGAGACAGGAGGGAGCTGCAGAGAGAGTTCAAGAACTGCACCGTAGTCGACAAGAAAGAGTTCCTCGGGCTAATCGCCGATGAGAAGAGGCTGTTTACCGGCCATACGGTCATCTACGGCGCAGAGCGCTTTTTTGAGCTGCTGAAGATAGAGCTTGACGAGCTGAAAAGGATACATTCGCCACTGAGCTATTGAAAATGAAACCGGGATACATCGTTTGGATGATGGTGATGCTCATCATGGCAGGCGCAGCTATGGGATATGATTATAATATTGAGCTAAGCAGGTCAGAGCTCCCATACTATGGAAACATCCAGGTTAGTCCCGGCCTGGCAGCAGGCGCAAACCTCAGCATAACATACGGAGAGTTCCTTTCCGGCCCTGCCTTCCTGGAGCTGGATGGCAGCCCGGGCCAGAGCATAAACACAAGCGTGCACGTGCCATTTGAAACCACAATAGCAGCGCAGACAAGCTATGTGAACATATCTGTAATGAACGGCTCTGATGTGACCAGCAGCGAATCATATTCTGTCCGCTTCACGATAGATGATGACATCGTGTTCGGCCTCGAGACAGAAAAGAGCTACTGCTTTGCAGGCGAGCCCTATGCAATCGTCATAACCTCGCCTGAGAACTCTTCGCTGGAGATGACGATTGAGGGGACAGACGGCAGCAAAAGCTATCCAGTGCTGACAAACAGGACAACAAGGATAATGTACACTCCCAAATCATCAGGCCATTATACCATCAATGCATCGGTCAGCTTCAGGAACATATCTGAAAGCTTTATGAAAAATTTCACTGTGTACAACATGCTGTCATGCACCATAGATGCAAGCAACAAGGCGCTGGTCAACCAGTCCATCCGCCTTACGCCGGTGCTTGGAGGCGGAATCGGAAAGAAGATATACAGCTGGGAATTTGGAGACAGCTCGCACTCAGATACAGAAAGCCCGATGCATAAGTACAAGAGCAGCGGAAGCTACAGGGTAAGATTATCGATAAAGGATGAAAAAAACTACAGGACAACATGCTATAAGGATATCACCATCGAAAACAGGAAATACACCCTGATAGTTGAGCTGAAGGACAACAGGACCGGCGGGGCTGTCGGCGATGCCAATGTCAGCCTGGCAGGCATGGTAAAAAAGAGCAATGTCCATGGCAAGGCATCATTCTTCGATGTTGAGGCAGGGGATTACACACTCAAGGTTATAAAAGATGATTATGATGACGTGTCAAAAAAGGTACACATATCAGGTGATAAGACAATTGTCCTCAACATCAGCCAGACCCCTGAAGAGAAGAAACCGGTGCCGAAGATTGATATCCTCTATCCTGAAAACAACCTCTCGATCAGCAGGGACAGCATAACAGTGGAGTTCAATGCCAGGTCAAAGACGCCGATAAACAGCTGTATGCTGCTGCTGAATGATGAAAAGCTGCTCGGCTATAAGGTAAGGGGAAGGATTAATGAGCCAAAATCTGAGAAGGTATACGACATGCAGATGAACCTCAGCAACGGCAGGTTCAAATGGAGGATCATGTGCGAGAACAATTATGGAGAGGGCGCAAGCGAAGAGAGGCTCATTGAGGTTTCCGGTATTGAGGAAAAAGAGATTGTCGCTTCGCAGGCTGATAATAAAAGTGAGGAGCAACAGGAAGAATCTGAAAAAAAGGATACTGACCTTTCGGAGTTTGACAGCCTGATATCGCATATATCATCTTTCAGAAACGAGGTCGGAGCTTCTGGAAGCGCCGTAAAGGAAGCCTTCGATGTCCTGGGCTATGATAAGCTGCTCAGGGAACAGGAATCTCAACTGAAAAAGCTGCGCCAGGAGATGAAGGACCTGGGAGGACTGTCTGTATCTGATGCTGACAGGAAAAAGAAAAAGTCCGAGATAATGTCTGACCTCGATGGCATAAAATCAAAGATGCCGAAAGAGATAAAGATAAACGCGCAGAGCAGATATGTTGTAAGCAGTGGTGAGGATGACATAAAAAACGCGGTAGACGAGTACCTGAAATGGAAAAACTATAGCCTCAGCAGCGGCGCATACAACAGATATGTAAAAAGGGTGACAGATGCCCAGGGCCTGATGAATATCACTGCCTATGCGATAACAACTGAAGTGACATATATGGACGGGAAGGCTGAGGAGTTCGGTATAATGAGCAAAGAGGCGGATATCAGCGATGATGTCACAGGCGGGCTGTTTCTGGAGCTGGTCCCGAAACCGGTTGCAGGAAGCATCGATAAGCTCTCGTTCTCAGTCCCTTATGAGCTCGTGAACAGGGATCCTGTTGTAAGCATATACACTGCCGAGAACAACAGGTTTTCATACTATGTGAGAGGACACATCCCTATTGAAGAGCTTAAAAGTTCAGCCTCGGTTGTTGTGCTTGACCTCAACCACCCGGAAAACAGGATAACCGGCCTGGCAGTCCTCGGCTTTGGGTCAGGCTCAGGCAAGCTGCTGTTCGCCCTTTTGCTGCTCAGCGTCGTGCTGGCCGGCAACTACGTGATATTCTTCAGGGACAGGGATTCCAGGAAGCGTTTCATTTCCGGCCTGAAAAGCATGAAAGACAACCTGACGCCAAGATCAGGTAGGGACAGGCTGATATCGATGCTTGACAGCGTGATAGACATGCTGAATTCAGACCAGACAATGCAGGCGCTGGCCCACTATCCAGGGATAATCAGCCTGTACGAGAGCATGGATGAGAGCTTCAGGGCAGAGCTTGAGCCTGTGATGGCACACCTGCATTACGAGCTGGAGCTTTACAACCTTAATAAGATGATAAACGAAGCATGCGACAGGCTGAGCAGGGGAGACAGCTCTGTTGGAGACAGCTCTGTTCCAGATGAGATGCTCAAGGATATAGCCGATACTATGGACGAGCTTCCTGAGTACTATAAAAAGAGGATCAGCAGCAGGATGAGAAACCTCAGCGTGTCGATCGAGATACAGAAGCTGCGAAAACAGGATGGCCTGTCTGTTAACGGCAGTGCGCAATATTCGGGTGAATCGATAATCGAGGATTCGCTCTTCGGGGTGAAGAGATGACACAGGACCATAGATCAGCAAGACCACTGCATAGTAAGAAACAAGATATTTATATTAAAGGAAAGAATGAACAATCCATGGGGAATATCCTGCAGTGCAAAAAGATGCTGAAAAGAGCGCTTTTCAGGGGCCTTTTGACAAAAAGTGCTTTTCCTGTCATCATCCTGCTGCTTGGCATCCTTATTATCCCTGAGATACAGCCGCATATTATCCTTGGCGGTGATATCTATCTCGTAAGGCCTGATTCTCCATACATAGACCAGGGCTATGTGCCGCCAGAGTACCTGTCTGTTGACGACCTGGTGTTCTATACATGCATAGAGGAGAAGAACATCCCTGTCAAGAGCACTGTCATATGCCTGGATGACAACAGCTTTAAGGACATAGACCTCACGAGATGGCTGGACGATGAGAACTGCTACATCGGGACATACAACCTCAATGACAAGGACTGCAGGAAGGTGCTCATCCAGTCAGAGTATGTAAAAGATGGCGAGGTGGTGACGCTTCAGAAAGAGATAAAGGTCAACCGGTTGTCGTCCATACTCGACCTGGTCACCAAGAACCAGTACAGCGACGGCGGCTGGAAGAACGCTGTGGACACGGCAGCCGGAATCTGGGTGCTGAGCAACTACAAGAATATATACGACGACGAGCTTGCGATGGCGGTTGAGTGGCTCAAGCTCTACAGGAACAATGACGATAAGTGCTGGCCAAAGGAAGACTGCAGCGTCCTCACGACAGCAAAGATAATGGCGTACCTCACACTTGCAGGGTACAACGATACCAGCAGGATAGTGCACGACGGCTTAGTCTATCTCGAGAACCAGCAGAACTTCTACCTGGATGATGATGTATGGAGCCTTACCATATCACCGTTCGAGTCAGGGAACACCTCATGCGTCATCTCGTATGAAAAGAACCTCCTGAACGAGGAGAATTTTTCCATGCTTGAGGGCGAGACAGTAAACTATAATATAACGCCTGTCCCGGCCGAACGCCTGCTGCTCATATGCGACCAGAACATACGTGCAAACCTGAGCGCGACAAATAAGGACACCGTGTTTGTCTACGAGGGCGACAACCTCAGCTATACTATACCGAACAACTGCTGGTCAAAGGACTACAAATGGGGAGAATGCGATATAATGACGACAGAGTTTGCAAGCATGACAAATATCTCAGAGAGCAACAGGGAGCTTGCCCTTGACTACCTAAATGGGGATCTCAAGACGACCAGGGCAGGAAGAAAATACATGGGTGACGAGTCGATAAACGAGTCGGCGCTATATACGTTCCTTGACCACGACGAGGACGTAATATCATGGCTTCGCTACAAGCAGAACAACAACGGCAGCTGGGGCAATGGTAGCACATATGATGACATAATCCCGACGGGATATGCGCTCCTGGGCCTCCTTGCATCAGGATTCAACAGGACAAACGAGGTGATAGAGGACGCTGAGAAATGGGTCAACCAGCAGGAAGTAACGTTCTCTCTGAACCTCACGTCGCCATACACTGCCTGGAATTCCACTGAAAAGAACGCTCTTGCATTCACTGTGCTCAAGAACAATGCCAGGCCTGTGATAAAATTCAATCCCCGGCTGATAATCGTCGACAAGGAGGACATGGAGATCGAGATATACAACCCCACAACATTCCCCCTCGATGATATATCGTTCAAGTTTTCTGATAACCTGAAAGACATCATGGATATCGAGCCCCAGGACAAGATAGCGCCTTACTCGTATGTTAAGCTTGCGCTCCACAAGAAAGTGGCGGAGACAGGCAACATATACGGGTACCTGCTCGTTTACAACTATGACAAAGAGATCGGAAAGACTCCGGTTATGATCGCGAACTTTCCGAAGATCGAGATAAAGTCAGCAGATGACAATATCCTCGTATTCGGGACATCGACTACGGCAAAGTTCAACATCATAAAGACCGGCCATAACTTTGACTGCACCCTCAAGTGGGATGATTCTGACATATCATCGAACGAGGATTTCACGATAAACTCGAACACCCTCAGCGTTGACCTGACGTTCAGCAGCGCAGAGAGGGTAGAGAAGACCTACAAAGGAGAATTTACATGCACAGCCAGCGATAGCACATTCAACATCCCTGTCGCGCTGAAGATCAGCCGCTATTCGACATTCCCCTTCAGCATCGAGCCGGACTCGATATACATCAACAGCAGCGGCCAGGACAAATCATTTGTTATTAAAAACAACCTCGATGAGAGCCTTGACATCAGCCTGAAATTCCTCAAGAATTCCCAGTATTTCGAGCTAAGCAGGGAAAACGTAGCCATCGACCCCAACAACCAGGTAAATATCACCATATACAACAACGCGCCGGGCGATGTCAACCTGACTCTGAACAACAATATCGAGGTGACGGGCCTTGGCCAGAAAAAGACCCTGGACCTAAGAGCTGTGATCATCGCATCACCCCCGAAGAAAACGAACGTCCTTCTCTTCTGGAGCATGATCGCATTGCTGGTTGTGGCACTCGGCACAGGGGGCTTCTTCACCTACAAGTACTGGGATGCCATCATCGGGTTCCTGAAGAAAGGAGGAAGCATAGACGCGATAAAGATGAAGATCAAGAAGCTCGAGGAGAAAGAGAAGAACACCGCCATCCTGAACATGGTCAACATCCTGAGGGTGCTCAAGAAAGATGACATCCAGATAAGGGCACGGCTCAAGCAGGAGAGCTTCACAGACGAGGAGATAGACAAGGCGCTCCGCGAGGAGCAGGGTGAGGGCGAAGAGGATGAAACTGATGTCGAAGAGGACCTCTTCGCTACAAAATAGGTTAAATGGCACTCCTTACAAAATCCAAATATCTTTACGGGCTTCAGTGCCCCCGGCTTCTTTGGACAGTCTTCAACGCACCTGAGAATATCCCAGGGCCTGATGCCTCGACAAGGCATATTTTTGACCAGGGCCAGCTCGTGGGCAATCTTGCCAAAAAGATGTTTCCAGGGGGCATTGAAATACCGACTGATGATTTCAGCGGGAACATCTCAGGGACACGCAAGGCACTTGCAGAGGGCAGGCCGCTCTTTGAGCCGGGTTTTTTGGCAGGCAATCTTTTTGCACGTCCGGACATACTTCTGCCCGCAGGAGAGAAGGGATGGGACATCATAGAGGTAAAGTCCTCTACCCAGGTCAAGGATATCCACCTCCATGATGTGTCTTTCCAGAAGCATTGCATTGAAAGATCCGGAACAAGGGTGAGGAAATGCTATCTTATGCACATCAACAGCGGATATGTCCGCAAGGGGGACATCGACCCGGAAGGGCTATTTGTAAAAGAGGACATCACAGCTGAAGTGGACTCTGCAATTCTTGGTATCCAGGACAGGATCGATGCCATGTTCGAGATAATCAGCAGCAAAATCTGCCCTGATACTGACATCGGGTGCCAGTGCTCTGATCCCTATGGCTGTGCACTGCACGATGACTGCTGGGCCTCTGTTCCAGAGGGCAGCGTCTTTGAGCTTTATAAGGGAGGGAAAAGGTCGCAGGAGCTTTTTGAAAAAGGTATCTTATCAATAAAGGACATCCCTGCCGGCACTCCCCTGACGCCAAAACAGCAGGTCCAGGTAGAATGCGAAAAGACCGGCAAGCCGCACGTGGAAAAGGAAAAGATAAAAGTATTTCTCGACAAACTGGAATACCCGCTCAACTATCTTGACTTTGAGACAATCTGCAGACTGCCTGTCCCTTTATATGAAGGAATGAGGCCTTACCAGAACATACCGTTCCAGTTTTCGCTGCATGTGCAGTCAAAAGACGGCCTGCGCCACCATTCATTTCTAGCCACAGGCAAAGCTGACCCCAGGGAGGGGTTTCTTTCTGCGCTGAAGGGCGCATTGGGGAACAATGGAAGCATTGTCGTGTACAACCAGCAGTTTGAGACAGGCAGGCTCAAAGAGCTGGCTGATTCGTTCCCTGGTTATAGGGAATGGATCAACTCGCTTTACCCAAGATTCATCGACCTGCTTGTCCTGTTCAGGAATTTCTGGTATTACAGCCCAAGGCAGCACGGCAGCGCCTCGCTCAAAAGTGTCCTTCCTGCCCTGACAGGCAAGGGATATGATGAGATGGAGATCGATAATGGCGAGATGGCCTTCCTTGAATACCTCAGGATAACTTTTGGTGACATGGCCGGCAGGCTGCCGGACAGGGATGAGATAAAGAAAGTGAGAGATGATCTGGAAAAATACTGCTGCCTTGATACAGAAGCCATGGTATGGATTGTTGATGAGATGAGAAAGATCATATCATAAGGTTACTGTTTTGCTTTAGAATACCTCATCTATAAGCTCTATATATGTTGCAGAGCTCCATGCCTGGGCAAGGCAGCCCTCAGACCTTGGCTCTTTTGCAGAGCTGACCTCGGCATGATAGCCTATGATGCCCCTGTAGAGTATCTCCTCTGTGGACGCCTTTACGATCTTCATTATCTGCCCGCTGTACCTTTTCTTGTCAAGCCTGTGCATGCATATGGCAGCGAGGTTGTTTATGAAAAACCATGAATCGCCCCGATGATAGCTCCTGTTGTCCTCGCCTGTGTACTCATCGACAAAATACCTGTGGTTCTTGTCGATGGATGCCAGCCCGCCCCAGTCAAGCCACAGGCTTTTGAGCGCCTGGTCAAAGCATGCGATCCATTCCCTCCTCCTCAATAGTTCAGGATACACATAATACGCAAGGAAGATGTTCGGCCTGATGGTGCTGTCATCCGGCCCGTCAAGCAGCACCGGCTTTTTCCAGAAGCTCTGCTTCACCTTCCTGTGCGTGACATACTCCAGCTCGCTGTAGGTGAAATATTTCGGCTCATTCTTTGTGATGCTGCACAGGTATATCATCAGCTTGTACATATTAAGCCTAAGAGCCTGGAGCTCTATCCGAAAGCCGCTCCTCACATCATCCTTATACCCTGTGTCCATCCATGTCTCTAACGCATTGTTGGCTGCAAGCCCGTCCTTTGTGTGCACAGCAAGGAGCCTCTCTATCGAAAGCCTGAGCTTCTTCTTGATGAACATAAGCTCTTCTGTTGTTATGAACTCATCAAACTTTGATTTCTGCCTCAGTATCTCGAGGAAATCAAAGACCCTCTTAAACACCCAGCCCACGCCGTCAGCGCTGCCGAGCATAGAGGCAGGGAACCTGTTGGGGATTCTCCCGTCATCGAGTATGCTTCCCAGCTGCCTGAACAGTACCTGCTTGACATCTTCAAAGCGCTCATCTATCATCAGGGCTTTCAGCGAGATCGCCTCATCCCGCGTCCACACCTGTGTAAACCATGGAAAGCCAGCATATAGTCCGTTGATATTGTTGTTTTTTACAAGGAAGCTGTCCATAGCGCTGATAGAGCACTTGTAGGCCATCGTGATCTCTTTATCACTTGTGTTGAGGCTGCCCTTTGTCAGAGTCCTGACATAATTATCATTGGATTTTTTCAGGAAGCTGAAATTGGCCATCGCGTGCACTGCTGTATCCAGCGCAGTATCCCTGTTGTCAGAGCATGAGAAGACCAGGCTGCTGTCGCTGTCAAGCCTGATCCGCAGGATCTTGTAAACATAGATATCAGAAGGATATGAGTTCCTTTTCCTGTCGAACTCGTAGTGATGCCTTTCCCACACATCCTGTTTAAGATAATCTTTCGCGCCGGCAATAGCGAGAAATACCCTGTAATCCACTTCCCCAAGGGATTCGTCCCTGTACTTTGTATATTCGATCAGGAGGCAGCCTTTTTCATTGCTCAGTTTGTATATCCTTCCCCTGTCATCATAGTCATAGATCTTCCTGCAGTCAAGGGTAAGGTCAAGGTATCCACTGAAGTTGAGCGCCTCGTACAGTATCGTGTTGGTATGGTTCATGAAGAACCTCTCAAGGCAGTTGCCTCCGATCCTCTCGATATTGAAGAAGTTGTTCCTGAGCTCCTGTGTCTCGGTCCCTGCCAGCTTCATGTCCTCTATGACCTTGTACGTGCTGCCTTTGCTGTCAGAAAAATACGAGCCCTGGAACCTGCTTGCGTTGCCGTTAGTGCCGAAAAAGGCAAAGCTCCCTTTCTTGTTGGTGAGCAGGAAAAAAGGCTTGGTGCTGCCTCTCTGCCTGGCTACATCGTCCATGAGGTGGTGCGTGATTATCATTTCCTGTTACCTTTCACTGTGCTGCCGGTTATTCTGGCTGCATAATCCAGAAAGCCCGGCTGCCTGTCCTGCTCTTTCATGTATCCTATGGTAAGGGGGGTTGTCGCCGGCGATTTCCAGTTCCTTATGGGCTTTAGGACCTTCCTCTGTACGAACTCGGTCTTCACAAGGAAATTTATGTCCCCCTGGACCGGCTGGAAATAAAGTAGTCCGTCTTTTACAACTATCGGCATATTCAGTCCGTTTTTCTTTACCACAGCCCATGAGTCATACGGCTTTGGATAATGGTTGAAGTTCCTGTTTAAAAACCTTATGTCGCTGTTCTTTATGCCCATGAGCTGGAAACCTTCTATCATCACATTTCTTTTAAGGATTTTGTCAAACGCAGCCATCCCACCTTTTTGCGGGGTCTTTGGGTTGTTGGCCACTATCTCCATCACCATCCTGTAGCCCCTGTCTGACATGCCAAGGGCCATGGCGAGGCTATTGTAGTCGATAGACTCAAGGAGAAAGCCCAGGTCCTCTATGTTGAAGGACTGCTTGTCATCCATGTTCCGGAGCATATCGCCATACTCTCTGCTCTTAAGAAAATGCCTGCTACCATCGCTCCTTATAAAGAATATCTCATCGTCCATGGTCTGCTGCATCACCATCTGGCCATGGTTGTGAAGGCGTTTTGGGCTGCTGGTGTCGTAGATAAATCTATCGCCTTTCCTGCTTATCCCATGATAGCTCCTCTGGATCATAAAGAACACGTTCTGCCTGGAAAAGCCGAAATAATCATAGCTGGTGAACTCATCGATGATCTGCTTTGCAGTGGCCTCATTGAGGATGATGAGCATCTTCTGCCTGGCAAGAACCTTCTCTGGCGGTATCTTTTCTTCCCTGGCAAGCCTGCTGATGTCGAACGAGAACTGCAGCATATGTCTTGTCCCGAGTTGGAGAGACTCTATGTCATCCGGCCTGCATCCGGCTTCGCTTATGACATCTGCCTCTGTCACCTTTATCCCTTTCTCGCTGCTTATCATATCTGCAATCATCTCAGCTGAAAAGTCCCTGCCAAGGTTGATGATGTATTTTGTCCCCAGGCTAAGCCTTGTTGCCTCGCCCGCGGCAGCATGCTCAGAAAAGAACCTGCCCTCAAGCACGCACTTCTTTGCCCTTGCGATGTCTTTTTTGGATATGCTGTCCAGGATAAAGATATCTTTAGGGTCTTTAAGGCTGTTGATGTTTTTGTATGCATTAATCCTGTCCTGATCTTTTTTTATCTCCTCTATGTCTCTATATCTGGACAGCCTGTCGTTTGCCTGCGCCAGGCATGATTTAATATAAGAATCATTGTTCCTCAGGTCCATCCTGTTTTCCCCTGCCATTGTAGATAACTGGAAAAAAACAGAAAGGTGCATTGTATATAAATCTTTTTGTTAAGCCAGGTTCTTCTGTATCTTTATATTGAATTTTTTCTTTATGTTGCAAATCCCCCCGGAGGCTTATATCCAAATACCATAAAGCCCCTATACCTGAAATTTGGGTATAAGGCTCTATATAAATAATGCATTAAATTTGTAATTTTTTCTTCAACTTGGCTATTATCTTTTCAATTCTCTCAGAATTTCTTTTGATAAAATCTTGTTTTATAATGAATCCCTCATAGCTTATCCTATTTCTGAAATCCCTAATCTGTTGTAGAAATTTTCTTGTTCCTTCAGAAAGTTTGTATTTCCTGCAGACATGGTCAATCAGTTTGGCATGTGCGCCTTCTCCAGAAAATTTCATTCCCTCTTGATATGTCAAAGCCTCCATTAGTTTGTGCAAGATATCATAATAATCAGTCAATGTGTTAGTTGGGTACTTAAGCATATCAGACTCTTTGAGTCTATTGAAGGTGATATCTGCCATTTTCAGGAGTGCTGCTGCCTTTTGCTTGTCAGGCTTTATTTTCATTAGAATACCTCAATATATCCATACAGAACTATGCCATTCACAATATTATTTTTAAGTTCTTTAGGATATTCCTTAAAATTCTCTTTAAAATGGAACTGTATCTTTCTTTTTAACTCTTTCTCAAACTTTTCCAAAGATATTCCGGTTTTTTTGCACTCCAGAAAAAGATCAATATCACTACCTTCCATATCCTCCCCATTTGCATAGCTGCCAAATAAAATAATTGAATCAGGCATTAATTTGTCTATTAGAAAGTCAATCAGACCGCTTTCTTTAAGTCGAATCCTGTTCAGGATAACCTTATAAAATTTATATTCATTATTATCCAGATTAGCTTTGTATATTGGAAATGTTCTTTTGCCTTTTTTCTCGATTACCTGCTCAATTATTGACATTTTTATTAATTTTTCAAGATGCTGCTTTGTTGAAGTATGCGCTAGTTTTGATTTTCTGCTGATTTCAATAAGATAATGAGCCTTTGCCGGCTCATCAAAAAACACGCCCATCACTCTGAATATACTACAAGATTGTAACATATGTAACATATTTGTAATATCTTATATATAAAGGTTATGTTATATTTTTGTAATATATATAATAAAAATGTAATACATGAAAATATGATTAAGATAGTTGAAGCAGAGCGCGGGACCTGCAATCCTGGGTCAGGGGTGTCTTGAAGTTCACGCCAGTGAACGAAAGGAGTTAAGAATCGATGATTCTTAAGTCAAATCCCCTCGGAGGCTTATTTATATTTATCAATCATCTCCAATAGGTCAGAAATTATCAGTTCTGCATCTTTAATAGAGATTTTTATTCCATAATAATTGATTCCGTTTCTTATCTTTCTCAATTCATCAAATGTCTTGGCATCATCTGACTCATTCAGTATTTCCTGCAGAAATGCAGTATAACATTCATGATTATAGATCTTAAAGCCTTTTTCTAAAGCAACACATTCAAGCAACTCCCGTAAAGAGCCATATAGGAGTGTAATCTTACTGTAATAATGGTCTTCTGGAAGCATTGATGCAGATTTCATTTTCATCATCGATATTTCCCTGAGTGACTTAACCTTATTATCGTCTCTTTTGGCCTCTTTAGCAATCCGTTTCTTGATACATGCTGTCCAATCCATCACCAGTCACCCAATAATCTGAAACCATTGTCAATATTTTTTAGCAATCCTTTATTCTTGACATCATTCCTGCTGTTGTAAACAAAAAGCTGCATCTTTCTTTTTAGCCTCTTTTCAAACCTGCCTGTATCAATCTTCATATCATTATTGAAAACTGCAACATCTATATCAGATTTAGGGGTCACCTCAGCTTTTGCCAATGATCCAAATAAGATAACAACTGGTTTATAGCTGGTTTTTTTTATAGAATCAAGAAAGCCTGATTCTTCTATCTTAATCCTCCAATATATCCTTGATAAATCGATGAATAATTGATTTTCCCTGTTTGCCAGATAGTAGATAAACTGGTGTTCAGTTTCCTTTTTAATCAATCCTTTTTTATAATAGTATTCGAGGGTTTTAGATGCTGTAGGTGTGCTAATCTTAATGATCCTGCCATATTCACGTACATGAATCCTCCTATAACAGTCTAAAAAAAATTGTTCAAGGTCGTTAAATATTTTTAACATCTGTTAATGGAAATTAACAGTATTTAAATGTTTTTCGGTTGTTAAAATAAATTTACAGTTGTTAAAATATTTTAATAAACCTTTTCTAAAAGTTTCCGAAAGACCCAAAAAATTGCGAGAATCAGGCCTTTGATAGTATCTTTGTTTGATAAAAACTTGACAAAAAATATAGTAGTTCTCTAACCTGAAGTGGTAATAAACCTTTATATAATAATCTCCACAATTAAATACCAAGGGTAAGATATATGGGTGCAAAACTCTGGATTTTGATAGTGTCGGTTATATTAGCTGTACCCATAGTAAATGCAGCTATGACAATAAACCCCATCAATTACGAGATAAACGACCTGAGCTTCAACAAGACCTACAACATCGTCATCACAGCGATAAACCCAGATTCCAGCATATTCGATGTCAGGGTCGCCATAAGCCAGGATTCAGCCTATCTTTCTGATTATGTAGATATTGACCCTGCCCAGTTCAGGCTGGAGCCCAACGACAAGAAGAACATCAGGCTCTCCCTGACCGTGCCTTCCGACCTTCCGCCGGGTGAGCACATCCTGCGCCTCGATTTTATATCTGCAGAGCACGTCCTTGGCAGCTTTAAGCTCAGCTTTACAGTGCCTGGCGAGAAGATAGAGGACCTGGTACTTGAGAGAGCGAGCGCGACCAATGCGACCGATGACAGGCTTGTCTATTTTGATTTTGCCCTGAGCAACAAAGGGAACGTGATCGCAAAGGGAAGCCCTGCTGTCGAGATCTACAGCGGCCAGGAGCTGGTAGACAGCCTGGGCGAGGAAAGCAGCATCCTTATCATGCCCGGCGATACCTACAATTTTTCGATGATGTACGATACGACCAATATCCTTCCCGGACTATATACCTATAAGGCATGGTTCGGCTATAACGGCCTAAAGACAGATGTAAAACAGGGCTCCTTTATGGTCATGGGAAAAAAAGAGGGTGGCTCTTATTCAGAGACCAGGGAAGTGCCTGAAGGAGAGATGCTCACGTTGGATATCCCGCTTGAAAACCCAGAGGGGATGCTCTCGTTCTACAGCATCCAGTACAACATGTTTGACCAGGGGATAGGGGACACTGTCGAGGGCGAGATGCAGGGGAAGGAAAAGAACGTCGGGCTGAGCATCGACACCTCTGCGCTTGACCCGGGCAGCTACCCTCTTGACATAGTCATAAGAACCGGCAGGAACCTTGAGAACTCCAGGGAGGAGAGGGTTCTTGTAGAGGTCAAAAGCAAAAGAAACCTTCTTATCCCCGGTATTGCGCTGCTCTTCGCATTTATGGTCGCAGCAGTTTTTATCGCGAGGCCTTTTCTGAGCAGCAGGAAGGAAAAGAGGGCAGCCTACCTGCACTTTGAGATAACCGGGCTGGGAAAGAGGTTTGCCAGCACAGAGGAATCATTGAAACATATGACTCAGGACATCAACAGCTTCATCCACACCTCAAACGAATGGCTGAGGGCGCACGGGTATGGTAACTATGGATTCAGGTAAGGACACCAAGCATCTGGAGGCAGAGATAAAAAGACTTAAAGAGAAAGAGAAGAAGCTCGAGCACGACCTGGACCTGTACAGGCAGATATTCTCACACCTTAAGCAGCAGTTTGAACTCATGAAAAAGGAACTGCTGGGGAAATAGGGCTATTTTATATGGACGTAATATATATCATCTGAAAATTATTCAAAGAGATATCTGGAAAGCCCACTAGCTGCTTTCATTTGAAACTGAAAAGCGATAACTTTAAATATCAATTGATATTATAAGTTATCAAATGAAAAAAACAAATGTCAAGCAGATGCTCAAAGAATTTTTTTTTGTATACCCTGGCAAAAAGCTCAGGGTCAGGGAGATTGAAAGGGAACTTAAACTGTCCCTTCCTTCGGTCATCAGATATTGCAGGGAGCTAGAAAAAGATGGTATTCTCGCGTTTGAACAGATAGGAAAAGTGGGTCTTTATAAAGCGAGCAGGAGCAGTGGATACCTCCTGGAAAAGAAACTTTTCAATATAAAGAGACTATATGAATCAGGGCTAATTGAACATCTGAGAAAAGAACTGAGCAATCCGGCAATCGTGCTGTTCGGCTCGTATGCAAAAGGAGAAGACACCGAAGAGAGCGACATAGACCTCTACATTGAGACCCCTGCCAAAAAACGGATTAGCTATGGAATATATAACCACATCCTGAAAAGGGATATCCAGGAATTCCGGCATAGGAGCCTCAGGGAAATATCAAATCCAAACCTTGCAAACAACATAATTAATGGAATAACATTGAACAACGAGATTGAGGTGTTCTGATGAAAGAAACAGAATGGAATGATTGCCTGGACAGTAGGTCTGCCAGGGAGGTCTCGCCAGATAACAACAGGGCAAAGTCACTAATAGAAACAGCAGATGAGAGAACCAGCCTGATCAAAGAGATAAACAGCAGGAACTGCAACTTTGTTTTTGAAGATTACTATACATCAATCATTGAACTGCTTCAGGCAATCGCTTTCAGGAGTGGATACAACATCCTAAACCACATCTGCCTGGGTTTTTTCCTGAGGGATTTCCTGAAAAAGAAAGACCTGTATAGTCTGTTTGATGATATGAGATACAAAAGAAACTCGCTTACATATTATGGAAAGAGGATGGACTTCGAAACAGCAAAACAGGCAATAGATAAATGTAGGAGGATTATTTACGAATTGAAAAAAATATGAAAAATGCCCAAGCAGCAGATAAGATCCGCAGCCAACACCTACATAGGCAATTACTGCATGAGGAAATGCTTCAACCATGACTATCTCATGAGCAACTGCATTAAGCAGTTTGACAGGCTCGTTCTGGAATGGGGAGACAGGCCAATCACAAGATCAGAGTTTAACTCAATGCTGTTTCTCTAATAGGATATTCAAATAAGCTTCTTATTTCACCAATTCTCTCTTTTCCACAGCATATATAAGCCATATAGGAAAAGAAAGGGTTTTCTGTCTTGCCCGAACAGGGACCTAGCCCTCATAAGGATCCAGCCCCAACAACCTCAGTTCGCCAACACTGTAATCACCGGTCCCTGTGATGTTGAGGTATATCCAATACGTAGAACCGGCAGTGATGTTGGTCTCCCAAACAAGAGATATACCATCTGCAAGGCTCTCATTAGTGTCAGCAACTCTTGAGATGCCTGTGATATTGAACTCTATAGGTAAGAAAGCAAACGACCTGACACCTGTAAGGTTGCAGAGCCCGTGGTTCTCCACAGCCTGGCTTATGCTGTAAACACCGTCTTCAATGTTCCATACAGCGCCTGATATGGACAGGTTCATGTTATCCCTTAAGATATTGTAGACAGAGATGTTGTTGTTTGAGGTGTCTGTGTCTGTATATGCTGATGTGAGGTTTGCAGCTAGGGTTATATTATAGAGGCCCTGCGCTGCAGGCTTCCATGGTACGGTAACGATCCTGGATTCATCCTCTGTCAGGTTGACAGGCACTGACATTACCAGAGCGTTATTCTCATAGAGCAAAACAGAGATGTTGTAGACATCCTGAGCACCCATGTTGCTGACATTTACCAAGATAGGATTATATATGCGAGGCAGGCAGGAGCTGTCTGCCATGTTCTCTAAACTGTTGACAGCGATATCTATTATGTTCTTCACCAAAAACGAGCGGTTCTCTGAAACAGCGAAGAACATGTAGTCTGCACTGGCATTGAATGTCACGTTCCATGTGCCCTTCGGGTCAGGCTGGAGCAGCAGATATGTATTGTTCCACTGCGAGCCGTTGAACACGAGCCCAAGGTTTATCACTGTGCTGTTGGGCAGGGAGAGAAGCGCATCCATCCCTGCATTGTATGTGCTGCCCAGCTCCTGCTGAGTCTCAGGCCCTATCGAGCCAAGCACTGCCCTTATCGAGACATTGTTGGGCTTGTAGTATGATGAGTTAGGATAATCCGCCGGGTCCAGGAACGTGGCATTCAGCCCGCCGTATATCATGAAGTCCTTTGTATTCAGGGTCTCTGAGCCAGTGGTGTTCGCCCACCAGGTGTAGTTGCCGGCATGCATGCCGGTCCCTGGATTGAAGTCAAGGACAGCCTGGCCGCTGGAGTTTGTCATGGCCCATCCGATAAAGTACGGGCCTGACACAAGTGGGTCTGTCATGTTCGCATAATATGTTATATTGATCCCTGAGTTATCAGCAGACTCTCTCCCATGGATATCAACGGTAAGGTTGGCTGAATCCGGTGCAGGAGCGACACTGTCCCTGTCTATTATAGTCTCATTTGCAGGCAATGTGCTTTCCACAACACCTATGACCTGCAGGCTGTTGCTGCAGTTTAGGGTGCCATCTTCCATACCATCCAATGGAGTGATGCATGCCTGCCAGGTCTCGCCCATTGATGTCTCCTGGCTGACGATCATGTCCGTCCTTCCATCTGACAGCGCCTTCACCTGCTCAGCGCTCAAAGCCCTGTCATATATCCTGAGGTCGTCTATTGTCCCGTTGAAATATCTCTCAGATGCCCCAGGCCTTCCAATCATCATGTAATCCTGCCATGAGGATGTCCCATAGGGCAGGTCATCCCCGCTGAGGTCGTCAGTATCAACCAATGTGCCGTTTATGTACATGCTCGTCATGTTCCTGGCAAGGTCCCATGTTACGACCACATGATACCACCTGTCAGGCGAGAGGTTGCCTGAGAAGAGGTAAGTATAGTTCCCGCTTCCTGAAAGCGTCGCTACACCATCATCATTGTCGCCGTAGAAGAACGTGAACCCTGCCTGCCCGAGCCCGGCTGTCGGGTGCTGTACTCCGAGATGCAGCTCCTGCTCTGGCCCGAAGCCATTGGCGCCAGACTCGCCTGCCCAGACAAGCACCTGTGGCGAGCCAAAGTCATGGGGATATGCCCAGAGCTCGATAGTGCCTGAGCTCGTGTTGATGGCTGTCTTGTTGACCCCTGTAATGTAGCCCCCTTTAGCATTGAAGGAATACGCACCCCAGCTGTCATGGCCCCCTGACTGCAGCCAGGTCACATTAACAGCAGTGCCGGCATTGCCCCAACCAGAGTAATCTGAGGTCATGTTCTTCAGCGAGTCGAAAGGCATGTTGAGTGTCATCAATCCAACACCATCCTTATACCATGCTATGATGTCCTTGACATCATCGCCGTTTGCATCAGATGTCGATTTATTAAAGACAGTGATGTTCTCTGTGGTCAGGTTCGTCCCGTAGGTGGAGTTGAGCACTGGTGTCCCCTGGACAGGGGGCGACTCAAGAGTGATGGTGATGTTTACCTTTGGTGTGATGCCTGACACAGAATAGTTCATGCTATCATAGGTGACATAGAACTCCCATGTCGAGTTGATCTCGCCTGTGGCGTTCACGCTCCATGAGTCGGTGCAGCTGTCTCCTGCCTTCATGTCTGCAAGGCACCCGTCTGTAGTGCTGTTCCTCGGGTTCTGTGACGTTGTGTAGAAAGGCGTGCCCGGGTTCATGGGTATGACCCCTTTGGCTGAATTGTTCTCCGGCGCTCCGAGAGCATAACCAGGCTCCGGCAGTATCAGCTTCCTGACCCAGACATCGTCGAACTGCGTGATGTCCCATGAATGCAGCAGCATCGTACCTGATACCTCTGAGCTGTCGGTCACGTTGAATATGAGCGACTTGTCAGTATAGCATAGTATCCTGCTGCCGAACGTGCTGATCACGAGCTCGTAGTCACTGCCTGTTGTGGCTGAGAATGCTGACGAGCCAAGATTAGCGGTTGTATGCCCGCCGCTGGTCAGCTCCATGTTGCCGTTCTGGAACCCGAACGTGTATCCGTTCGCAGTGTCGATCCTTGTCGTCAGCTTCCAGTCAGCGTCAGCAACCTCGTGGTTGGCGATAGCCCTCAATGAGCTGTTGCCTGTGATCGTCGCCCTCGACAGGTCGCTGTCACCGTTGTTGGTGTTCCTCACCCTGTTGTTCAGGATAGACCATGTACCTGATGATTCTGTCCAGCCGTTGCCCACTGTGCCGCTGTCAGCCCTGTTGAAATCGTCGAAAAAGTCGAACACATTGCTTCCGTCGCCAGGCGCAGCACCTGCAAGGGAGTTGTTGTAGTATACATAATAGCTGTCATCATAGCCTCCAGGCGCAATATCTTCATGAAGCGCGAACCATATCCCTGTGTTTGCATTGTTGAAGCTGGTCTCGTTGAACCTGTCCAGCTCAATGTTATCAGTCCCGTTCCAGTAGACTATCCTCAGGTCTGACCCGTCATCGTTGAAATAGGCTGACGTCGTGTCTATGGTTATCCTGATGCTGTAGCCTGCATCGGCTGTATATGAGGCAGGGTTGGTGACATTGATGTTCATCCGCTCCCCGAAGGAGTCGTTCCACCAGTGCTGTGCAGGGTCTATCGTCGCCAGGACATACCCGCACTCGCCGCCCTGGCAGCTTACGTTCGATGTAAATGTGAAGGTGTAGTTCTGGCTTGCATTGTAGTCAGATACAGGGCTTACAAGAGACGAGGACAGGGTGCCCCATGGCACTGTCCAGCTCACGCTCCCTGAGCCAGTGATCCCGATCTCATCATAGCATGTGACTTCCAGCTGGAACTGGCCTGAATCCTGTACCATGATGTCTGAATTATTGTAGACGAACATGTCCTGGGATGAATTATAGCTTGCATTGGAAAGGAAGAATATCCTGCTGTCAGGGATGTTGCTGAAATTAAATGTAGCATTTGTTATTGCCTCGCTCTCGTCTGTACAGTTTACCCTGACCGCTTCTATGGTATCTCCCCATAATATATTGCTGCAGTCCTCCCATCCGATGCCCGGCTCAAGGCACTGTATGAGGTTAACCTGGGGCAGGGCTGTATCAGCTATGGTTATATTTACCCTCGACGTCTGCGCACCGGCAAGACCATGCCCTCCTGTATCATTGTACATTGCCAAAAATTCCCAGGTAGAGTTGATAGGCCCTGTCGCATTTACCAACCATGTTGTCTCACAGCTCTCTCCCCCTTTCAGGCCCGAAAGGCAGGTGGCTGTAGAATTGTCCATGGGGTTCTGGATAGTAGTATAGAAAGGCTGGTCGCCTGCTGCCATGCTGACGAGAACATATCTGTCAGACGTGCCGTTGTATCCTGAAGCAGGGCTGGAAGAGCCTGTCATCGATGCATAATCAAGCCTCACTCTGCCATCTGCTCCGTTTCCGCCGGCATCGCCGTTGGATGCAGCAGCGCCTCCAGTACCTCCGTTCGAGGTCACGAGGCCGGAGCCTATCTGCATGCCAGCTGCTGTGATGAATATCGAGCCTCCTGATCCGCCGCCGCCGCTGCCTGCCCAATTGGCGCTGACACTCCCTACATTGCCGTTTCCCGAGATTGTTCCTGTAACAGAGATGTCTGCTGCAAAGACCATGAGGGCACCTCCGCCTGAGCCGCCTGCGCCTCCAACGAGACCTGCAGCATTGTCAGAGCCTCCACCTCCACCGCCTGAGCCCATTGTAAAGTAGTCGAGGTCAGTTATGCCGTAGATGGTTCCTGCCTGACCACCTCCGTTGCCGCTGCCTGCTGTCCCCGCTGTCCCATACCCGGCGCCGCCTCCGGCAGTGCCGTCTGTCTCTCCTGCACATCCTCCCACAGTGTAGTCTCCGCATCCGCCACCTCCCCCTCCATCGTTCCTGTTGTTTGTGCCGGTCGTGCCGAGCCCGTTGTAGGACTCCCCTCCCTGGCCGTCGACAGGGAATGTTGGGCTACCGTATGTCCCTGCCCTGAACCCTTTCCCTGCAAGATTGATGCTGCCTGCGATGCTTGCTTGCCCGCGCGATCTGAAAATGACTATGCCGCCCGTGTACCCGTCCCATGCAGGAGCTGTGATTGATGCGCCTGAATCGACTGTGACAGATGTGTACTGCGGGACCCTGATGACCTGGGCAGAGGTCGACGCTGAGGCATTAAATGTGCCTGAGTAATAGCTGTTGGAAAGACTTTCCTCTAGCGTAACAGTATTGCCTGCCACTGATGATATTGTCCCAAACTCATAAAGCCCTGCGCTCCCGGCTGTGCTGTTCTGCATCTGGATTATCATCACCTCGTCCCCGCTGGCAAAAGAAGAACCATCATCGACAGCTATCGTGTCGTCCCCTGAAAGTTCATTTCCTGTAAGGTAGGTATAGTCATTGATCACTGTGCCTGATGAGCTAACAGTGAGCTGGCCGTCTGCACCTGTCCCAAATTCCGGGTTCGTGTGCCATGCAGAGGCATTGGCATCCCCGCATTCCCCTCCTGTGCAGTCCACGCGGGTCTTGAATGTAAAGACCTCGTCCCTGACAACATTCTTGTCCAATACCGGGCTGACAAGGCTTCCTGAGAGCGTACCCCATGGCAATGTCCAGCTGCTGTTTGCCGAGACATATGAACCAGATGGCCCATAGCATGTAACATTAAGGGTGAAATGGCCTGAGTCGTTGACAGTCATGTCTGTATTATTATAAACGAAGATGCTGCTGGAATTGTAAGATGAGTTTGAATAAAAGAAAGTATTTGAGTCCTCTACGTTCTGCAACCCGAACGATACATCAGACACAGGGTCCAGGCCATTTGTGCAGTTAGCCCTGACCGCTGTTATCGTATCCCCGTAGGCGATGTCCGAGCACTGCTCCCAGACTGTCCCGTTCTCTTCGCATTTTATCGAGCTTATGCTGAGCAGGTTGTACTCGTAGCTCACAGCGGATGCAGGGCCAAGGACAGAGACTGTATCACCGCTCGTGTTCTGGATCGCGGTTATATAGTTGAGGCCGAGGGACATATTCACAGCTATCTCGAAGTCTCCATTCGCATCCGCCCCGCCGCTAAACGACATAGATGAGCTGCTGTTCTGGACAATGACTTGTATATCTGAAGATGCGGCTGCCCTGCCTCTGACCGCTGTGGCATTCACATACGTGATTGCTGGCCCGATGAATTCGCTCGTGAGGCTGCCTGGAATATTGGTCGCACCCATGAGGCCGTCGACCCTTGCCCTGCCCTCGCCTCCTGCACCACCTTCTGTCCCAGTTGCAGAGCTATTGCCACCTGCCCCACCCTGGGCAGATATGCTTCCTGAGATAGTGACATTGCGTGACTGCAGCACGACAGCGCCTCCTGAGCCTCCTCCTCCTCCTGAGCCTCCGTTTCCGCCCTGGCCGTCTCCTCCTGTACCTCCGTCAGCATATATTGCCCCGCTGACGATGATGCTCTGCCCTGATATTATATTTAGGCTGCCGCCTCCACCTCCTCCACCGCCGCCTTCGCGGTTATCGCCTCCTTCATCTCCGCTTCCTCCTCCTCCGCCAGAGCCGCCCATGAGCGGTATGAGCTGTGCATTACCATTTGCAGACCCGCCTGCGCCTCTCTCGTTGCCTGTTCCAGGAAGCACTGCATCAGCGCCTGCTGTACCGAAGCCGCCACCTCCTCCACCATCGCTTTCGCTATTCGAACCGCCACCACCACCACCACCTATGCCGGCAGGCGTGCTTATTCCTCCTGAATATGTCCCGGTTGTCCCTCCGGTGCCGAAGGGGTTGCCTGTGCCTCCTGCACCTGCATCACCACCTGTGCCTGCATCAGCTCCGCCCTCTCCGCCGACAGTCGTGTTGCCGATAAGTCCAACGCCTCCGCTGCCTCCGTTCGACGTTGAATGAGCTATGCCAGGCGAGCCTGTGCCGTCTCCTCCATCTCCTCCGTTGCCGTTCTCGACACCGCCGCCTCCACCGCCTGTGAAGCCCTCTCCTCCGTTCCCGCCTGTGATGCCCAGGCCGGTCTTCCCTCCAGCTCCGCCGCCTCCACCGCCAGGCCCGCCTGCACCACCATGGCTTCCTGCCGCGTCATACGCATAGCCATGCTCACCGCTTACATTCACAGTCCCCTGTATATCAACAGGCCCGTCTACTATGATTGTTGCAGGCATGTAGCCCTGGTTCCCGTCTGCAGGATCTGAATCAGGATCAGATGTGTCTACGACAACTGTCACTCCGGATGGGACAATGAGGCTGTCCAGCACTATCGTCCCGCCGTTTGTCCTTGTGCCGTTCAGCCCGTCGCCTATCGTCACTATGCCTGAGCTTGCCGAGAAGTCGCCTGAGCCCGGAACAGGACTGATTATCTTGAAAGGTTCTGGTACTGTCGTGCCGCCAATGGTGACCTGGACATCCTGTTCAGCTGCTGTGCTCTTTATGAAGAAAACTGTCGAGAGCACGACACCGCTGTCCTGGACAGCATTTCCTGATGCGTCAGTCACTATAACAGGGCCCGCCACTATGTCAGAGCTGTTGGTCGTGACTGCATCTGCCGATGAAAAATTATTTCCTGTGAACTGGACAGCGATGCTCATTCCGGGAGATCCTGCATCGGGCAATGACATGTTTATCTTTGTCGGCGGGTCAATAATATGGTCGAATTCAAGGTAAGCGCCCGGATTGTCCCCGTCAATCCTTATATCGAAAACATCGCTACTCTCCACCATTCCTGAAAGTTTTGCCTTATAATATCCTTCCCCTGATATGACAGGGAACACTGCAATCCTCTCGCTGGTATCGGGGTAATAGACCTCCATGCTGGTGTTCCCGCCAAGGGTGTTTCTTGCATATACAGTGATGTCGTTTCCAGAGGTGAGGTTCTGCTCGAACCGTACCCGCAGATATTCTCCGGAATAGACAGGTTCTGTCCAGTTGTTGTCCCTCTTTTTCACGTAACCAGTTACGTCCGAGATGTAGTCTCTTTCAGGACCCAGATGCTCTGCCCTTGCAATCTCTATGACGACAGTGAAGACCTGCTCTGAGAGCCTTGGGGTCACCCATTCCACCCTGTCTGCCATGCCGTCTGAATCAGTGTCGACAAGAGTGGCGTTCAGGTATGCATAGGACGGGTCATGCAATACATCTGCCATCGTGCTGTTGATGTGCCAGTACAGATGGACCCTGACAGGATCAGTTTCCGGGATATCTGTGTAGCTGAGGATATTCCTGTAGTGGACAGAGGCATTGCTGAATATCCTTACATCCTTGCTGATGCGCCTTGCTGACCTGGTAAACCCTGTCTCCTGCCTGACAGGCGCCACTGTCTCGTATCTCAGAACCGCTTTCCTCTGCCCTGCCATCCTGCCGGAACTGCCAATGCCTGCCCAGTCCAGCCTGACGACCGTATGGTTCACGCTGCCGGGCATGAGCACTCCTGCAAGCCTCTCTGCTCCTGCTATCTTCCTGTTTACAGATGATTCCTCGAGCCTGAGCCTGAGCTTCTCCAGCAGAGATGCATTCTGCTCATCCCTGATTATCGATTCCCTCTTCTTCCTGAGAGCCTCAAGGGACATCACACTGTTATAATCACTCATGCTGAGGCTCTCACCACCCATGATGACTTCAACAGCATCGTCAGGAACCGGCTGGTTTCCTGCTTCAACACTTATGTTCCCTGCATCAAAGGGTATCTTGGCCTCTGCTCCATCAGGAACCTCTGCAGTCCATTCCACTGGTTTTCCTATCTCTGCCATGCCCTGCACTGACGGGATGCCTGCTGTCTCATTGATAGGCGTCCTCGTTCTTTCAGCAGACAGGTTTCCAGACATATTCCTCTCTTCACCAGCAGAGGTGTTTATGGAAAGGTTCTCCACTGTCGCACTCTGGCTCAGGTTCTCACTGCTAAGCCCCGTCATAATGACGCTTGAGTTGAGCCTGGCCTCGGTAAGCCCGTCAGAGTAATATGCAGAGATATTGTATATCCCTGGCTCGGTCAGGTATACCTCAGCATATAGCGACCCGTTGAGTGCGAAGCCTGAAAGCTCCATCACGCTGCTGTCAGGAGCAGTGACATTGAAGAGCCCCACTGCGCCTGCAGCAGACCCGGTCTCGATGGTCCTGGACTCGGCCGGGTCAAACACATAGCTTGTGGCATCAAGCATCAGGACAAGCCTGTTATTGTCCGGGATTGCGTGCAGCCTGACTATGGTCCTCGGCTCAACATCGAATGTTGCTGAACCTGCCTCTGATTCAACCATGTACTCGCCGATTATCCTTGTGTCAGCAAAGACAGCTGTCTCAGTAAGCTGGTCAGCCTCAACAAGATGCCTATCACCATTTGGATCGACCACAGTCACGTTCGCAAGCGATGTCATTATCATGACAGGCTCAAGCGGCAGGTAGTCTCTCTTCCCTACCTCCAGATAATCCACCTTCTTCTTCACCGGTTCTGTCATGTTTATCAGGACCCGTAGTGTGGAATTGTATATCCTGTCCGATGTGGACAGGATTGCTCTGGCCACGTAAGCCCCTCCCTCGAGCGCTGTGTATTCGGAATTGTACCTGCTCTCCAGCTGGTAGGGCTCGAATGTCAGTGTGCTGTTGTCAGGAGTCATGATCTCAAACCTTACATCCACAGAGGAGCTGTTGACCAGGTTATAGCTGACCACAGAGCCGTTCATGTACAGGTTGTATGATACATCCAGGTCCAGGTATATTGTGTTGGTCCGGACAGATGCATCAAACCCGTATGAGAGCGGATCGACAACCTCGAACCATGTGAGGTTGAGCCTTGTCGAGTTTATGACTGCAAACACAGAATAGTTGCCGATGACCCTTGTCCCGGTGAATACACCTGTTATATTATAGGTCACATTCCTGACATCTTCAACATAAATATTGTCCAGGGATGAATTGATATATGCTGGCTCCCTCGGGACATAATATCTCTTATTTGTAGACGCGTATGCCTTCCTTGTTGCATTGGTCATGTTCATCATCAGGGCTTTGGATGCATTGGCAGCCATGCTCAGGTTTCCTGTAATGTTTGAGCCTGCCTTTGCAGCCTCTTTATATTCAAATATGAAAGAGCTGTTTGCAGAGCTGTTTTCGTAGGAGATGACAGCATGTATAGTGTAATTCCCGTATGCTGACAGGTTATACTCAGCAAGGAAAATGCTGCCGGCAATGTAAGCTGCGATTGTTTCTGTCATGTTCTCAGGCGAGGATATATTGAGCAACAGGGTGGCATTGGTCTCGTTTACAAGACTCTTCCTGATGACTGTCCTGTTCACATGCTCCAACAGCTCTGGATACACCTCTATGTCCAGTGTTTTGTTCTGCTCAGTCAGGTTGAAACTGAACACATACGGAGATATCACAGAGAACGAGGTCAGGTTCTTCCTCGTGCTGTTGATAACTGTATATATAGTGTAATTCCCTGTTTCAGCAAGGCTGAAATTGCTCCAGCTGAAATTCCCGCTTGTGTTGAGAGTATTGTTCCCTGACTCCAGATGCAGGCTGATGTTCATCTCATCAATGGGCATGTTCAGTCCTGATATGTTCATCCCTGAAAGGTTCAGGATTATTGGCTGCCTTGGCAGATATACAGCTGCCGGGTGTTCATCATATACAGAAGACATGTTCAGGGAAGCATTTCCCGAACCATTTACAATGCCCGGGGCCTGTACAGGTGTCTGGACCGCTCCCTGGCCCAGGCTAGCAGCCGCAAGACAGGCAAAGATGATGACCATCAGCATCAGTCTTCTCGAGGGGCTCACTTTGCATCACCCCTCTTCTTGTACCTGTCATACGCTGTCCAGACCGTCTTTTCAGAGCGGCAGAGCCTGGCTGAAATCTCCCTGTTGGAAAGCCCTGCCTCCTCTCTGAGGTATGCCACTATGGTCTCGAGCACAGATGCTTTCCTGCCTGAGAAGATCCCGATGGGGAGTAGTGGCACTTCAAAAGGTATGGGCTGAGAAATCTTAGTGCCCTTTTTCCGGGCTATCCTCTCCATCAGGGTCCAGACATTCCTCCTGTCCATAGACAGAAAACTGCCTATCTTCGAGGGAGAGAGCCTGTGCTTTGTCCAAAGAAATTCGATGAGAGACTCTGAAAAGCTCAGGCTCCTGTCGCAGAAGACTGCACAGGGTATGAGAATCTGCCTAGCCGAAACTTGCCTGTCTATTGGTTCCCTGCGGGTCTTCTTCATAGAAAGTCTCCCGATTTGCGCGCTATTTCCTACATTGTATGACATTATTTAAAAGATTTTCTATTTATTTTGTAAATATTTGAGAAAAGAGATGCTGATTAAAGCCCAAATTCCAAAAGATTTAAATACAAGTTAATGTATGAATGCTATATTAATATCTAAAAAGATATATTAATGTATCAACACCAACATGAAAAATCAAAAAAGGGCTGAGATGGGTGTAGGCACCCTCATAGTTTTCATAGCCATGCTTCTTGTCGCTGCGGTCGCGGCCGGTGTTCTTATCCAGACAGCCGGTTCGCTGCAGGAAAAATCCTTATCAACAGGACAGCAGGCAAGGGCCCAGATATCCACCAACGCAAGGGTCATAGAGGTCAGCGGGAGTGACGGCAGGAACGGCAACCTTACTGATTTCCAGGAAGTGATGAAGCTTTCCCCGGGCTCTGACCCTATAAAGATAGACCAGATCATATTCACCTTCAACACAAAAGACAAGACATCTACGCTCAAGTACAGGGGCGTTGGCTGCGTATGCGAGAAAAACAACACCAATGGTTATAACACATGGAACGAAGAGAAGATGCCTGAGCTTGAGAATTACCAGGGCAGGGACACCTCAGAAGCGCTTGCCAAGCAGATAAACCATATTGTCCAGGCAAATACCGAGGTTGACCTGGACGATGACGGCAGGACAGACTATATGTGGGTATGCGCCCCACAGGACATACCTGGTGTGGAGTACTGCCCTTCACCCTACAATTCGACCAACAATTACGTTGTTTTCAACCTGAGCAGCGCAGGGTATATCTTTGTCAGGATGGTTAACGACAACGGCACTGTCGTGGACATGAGCGACAACGGCAACCCGCCGTCCGGCATGAACATCTCAGGGCTCTCCATTGGTGGGTATGGTTACATAGACGCTTACAGGGACAATGCTGGGACAGCTTACGCGATAAGACAGACAGACCCGCCGGGCGCCGGACAGTCATATTTCAGGATATTTGAAAACCCGGTCAGGCTCGATGAGGATTATGATGATGACGGGATTGATGATAAGTTTGCGGTAAACGACACTGATGCTATACTGCTCCTGGGCTCAGGAGACAAGCTGACAGTACCTCTTGGCGCAGACATAACATCAGGGCTTTCCAACATATCGACAACAGGGACATTCTACAACAGCACAGGCAGCATTGTCGCAACCGTCGATATCGATGCGGTCATGACCCAGACAGGCTATCTCCCTGCAAACTCAATAACCATAACACCATATCGCGAAGGGGAGGGATATTTCTCAGTTGTGTATGAGCAGGAGGGCACCAACCACGTCGAGGGCAATCTCCAGCGCGGGGACATAATAAAGCTCTGCTACGAGGCCCCGGGCCAGATAGCAGAGGACCAGGAGGTCAGGCTCAACTTCATCCCGAAGATAGGGACAGCTACCCTGACACAGTTCGTCACCCCGGATGTCATAAGCACAGAAAGAGTTTACCTTTATCCTTAGAATTATTTCTGGTTTATCAATTGTTAAGATTTGGTTAAACAGTATATTATAAATTTTCTTAATTGTGCAAGAGAACTCTTTTCCCAAGTCTATAGTGCCTGGTGGCGCAACTGCTGAGCATCGTAACCGCACTCAACCATCTTCTCAAACAAGGGGTATACCATCTTGCTGATCCTTTCCTTCACATAAGAGGCCCTATGTGCAAAATCTGCTGACTCCCTCATGTCCGCATCTGTCGGGTTGGGCTGGCTGAGAGGAGAATTTGCTCTTGACTGGCAATACCTGAAGACCTCGACCTCATCATCAAATTTTTCTTTATCAAATCCGCTCTCTTTTATGATCCGGACAAGGTCAGGATTATTACCCCTGATGACACTCAGGTAAAAATTATTCGTATAGTGAGCCATGATATTTTGGGGGTAGAGATCAGCTTTTAAATATAATGAATTTTGCCCGCCATAATAAGCAAGGAAAACCAATTGGTCGTGATTTGCTTAAGCGTAACAGATTACGGGAAATCGTAAGTGTTTTATACTAGGCTTGACGCAAATCTATGCAATATGCTAAGAGCCATACTGATAACTTGTGTTCTTTGCCTTGTCTCAGTATTCGCCAGTGGAGAGCAATGCTCCTCTGTCTCCCAGTACGGCATTACCTGGGAGTTTGAATCTCCTGTAGAGTGCGGGACTTTTGCAAATGGAGACTACTGGGTTACAGGACCAGTAACGATCACACGAATCACGCCGGATGCGGTCTACAGCCATGTGCATGATGGTACATCCTGCAGCCATGAGGTGCACTGCCCTGAATATACAGGTGACTACCAGGGGTATGAGTATAGCAGGAACTGCGTAGCAGGCTCTTGCGAGGATTATGTGATACGCAATGGATGGCAGGTGAACCCTGATTACAATACAGATGCAAACCAGGGGGGTGCAGGATACCAGGCTTTTGATTCAAGGATTTCTGCGACAGACGGCGGGCTCATGCCTGCCCTGCCGTATACTGCAAATCCCGGCGAGTCCATTGTCAAGTCTGTAAGCAACGAGACAGGACTCTGCGGGGGGTTTGAGCCCAGATGCCTTGACACTGCAGCAGTGCTCACAGTGCTTGGAGAGGCTCCACCTGACTACGGCGCAACAGTGTTCAGGCCGCCCTATGTGGGTGATGAGAAGCCCCTTTATTCTGTTGGCCAGCTGAGGACTGAGCTGTTGCCTGACCTGGAGCCTGTTTCGGGAGCAAAGACCCTGGAGTGGGTCAGATGGCGATACCAGATGGTGCAGATGAACCATGAGCCGGGCAATACCGGCAGGCTGATATCGCCCATGGTCAATTTTCATGATCCTGCCAGGTACGGGCCATCTCTTGGCGTCAATAATGCTGATGCCGCGCTCACGCTGATGCTGGATTATCCGATAGAGGAAAAGATGCCTGCGCTCATCAATTATGTGCAGGCAGGGATAGACTGGATGTATGCTGTAAAGCAGGGCAAGTGCTGGTGCAAGGGAGGCCCGGGGATACAGCCTGGCTTCAAGCTTGTCCCTGTCTTTGCCGCTGTGATGCTGGGCGACCAGGAGATGATCGACATGCTTAAGGATGCCTATTTCGCTGAAAACCATTACCTCAAAGAGAGTTCGCAGGTTAGCGGCAGGGCATTGTTCGGCAGGGACGACTATTGGTCTGAACGAGGATATTGGGAATATCTGGTCAAGGTGGATACAGGAGTCAGCGTGAGTACATCAGCCTACAAGGACCCTTATGGATATATTGACGGCGAGATACCTGTGGAAGGGGGTTATACTGTCTGCTGTTTTCCAGGGACCTGGAAAGGTGAGGCTCTTGCTGTGGCATTGATGCCTGAGCTTAAAGAGGCCTGGAGCACTGATTATCTCTTTGACTATGTGGACAGGTGGGTCA
>CAZPXC010000012.1:0-892 GCA_964590935.1 uncultured Methanosarcinales archaeon | reverse complement strand
TGGACACAGCCTGACCCATGCGCTCCAAATGATGGCAACATGGATAATTATGGGATCACTTTTGGCCCTGACCCAGACCACCCGGGCGAATGCATAAAGGATACCGACCCAAGCGATGGCATAGGCAGGTATCCGGAACTGCATGGCACCTACAAGGATGCTGCCGTATCCTACACAAGTGACATGATAAGAAACATGTGGGATGCCTACAGGGGGCCACAGTGCTATGATGGTGTGTGTGATGCAACAGAGGATGCTGCTACTTGTCCATATGACTGCGAATGCATGACCCTGGCCATGCTTAGCAATGCAATCTCTCAATGGGAACAGGGGACTCTGACCCTGGCTGACCTGATGAGCAGGATAAAGGCGTGGAAGCAGGGCTGTTGAAAGCAAGTTCTGTTGCCTGCCAATGAGAGGCATATTTTCTGTTTATCATGAGGACATATACCTGCCTGAAGAGAAGATCCAAGCATTATCTAGCAGACGCCTACAGAAAAGCTGATGTTACTGTTTCTGGACCTAAGAGTATGCCTCAAAACAGTTTCTTCTGATCAGGGTTTTTATCGCATACAGGTCAAACATGTGTCCTGTCTTCTCAAAACAAAACTCGGTTTCTTTGAAGTATTTCCCTGTCAAGGCCAGTGTCCCTATGACATCAAGAACCTTATGCATCACAAACCCTTCTTTGCCATAGTTTCCATCCGGGCTTATATTATTCCTGTAGGTTTTAGCCCATTTCTTTCCAATCAACAGCGCGTTTGCATCTGTTATCCCATGGAACCTGTTCAGGAATGAATCAATGACAAGTCTTGAGCCCAGCGGCAAAAAAAAAGTCCCCATTGCCTGCATTATCTCTTTCTTATAGTTCTCTTCAGAAAAATAGAACCTG
>CAZPXC010000011.1:0-35932 GCA_964590935.1 uncultured Methanosarcinales archaeon | reverse complement strand
GGGCATGGCATCCTTGTGAGCCTGCTGAGCGGCGGTGTTTTTAAAAGCAGATACACCAAACCGTTCAAAGGCAGGGTTTACCCTGTCAATCCTAAGGCAAAAAAGCTCCTCGGAAAGAGGTGCTATCCCTCTGTGAAGGCAATAGCCGGGGATGTGGACCTTGCGGTCATCGCAGTGCCTGCAAAAGTAGTCCCGGCTGTTATGCGTGAGTGTGTTGATAAGAAAGTAAAGGGCGCGATCATCATATCAGCCGGGTTTGGAGAGTTTGGTGAGGATGGGAAAAAGCTTCAGGAAGATGTGGTACGCATCGCAAGGAAAGGCAATATCAGGATAGTCGGTCCGAACTGCCTGGGAGTGCTCAGGACAGAGAACAGGATGAATGCCAGTTTTGCACCGACTATGCCGCCCAGGGGCAATGTCGCTTTTGTAAGCCAGTCCGGGGCCCTGGCCGACAGTGTCATAGACTGGGCGATAGACAACAGGTACGGGTTCAGCAATGTGATAAGCTACGGGAACAAGGCTGACCTCGATGTCTATGACTTTATGGAATGGCTGGCCCAGGATGATGAGACCAGGGTTATAACCCTTTACATCGAGGGAGTGAAGGACGGGAAGAGGTTCCTGGATGTTGCAAAGAAGGTAAGCAGGAAAAAGCCGGTCGTTGCCCTGAAGGCAGGGAGAGGCAAGGCAGGCACTAAGGCAATCAGTTCGCATACAGGCAGCATGGCAGGAAGCTATGAGATATACGAGGCAGCTTTCAGGCAGAGCGGCATAATAATGGCAGACAATGTGGAAGAGCTCTTTGACCTTGCAAAGGCCCTTAGCGACCAGCCTGCATGCAGGAAGAACAGTGTTGCTATAGTGACGAACGGCGGTGGCTGCGGTGTTTTGACAGCCGATTACTGCGAGGAATTTGGGGTAAACCTTGCAGAGCTTAAGCCAGGCACATTAAGAAAGCTTGACAGGTCAGGCAGGATGCATCCTGCTTATTCACGGAGGAATCCCCTGGATATTGTTGGAGATGCGCTTCCTGAGAGATACAGGGTCGCTATCCACACCCTTCTGGGAGAGAGCTATATCCACGGTCTGATAGTGCTCCAGACCCTGCAGACGATGACAGACCCGATGAGGGACGGGCAGATAGTCATCGGGGCGCATAAGAAATGGCCCTATAAGCCCATAGTGTGTGTGTATATGGGCGGCCGGTTCAGCAAGTCCGGGATAAGGAACCTGGAGGGGCACTGCATACCTGATTATAATGACCCAAGAAAGGCAGCAAAGGCGATGTGGGCCCTGATCGAGAAGGGCAAACACATTAAGGGAAAAGAGGCTGCCATCCCCTGCAGGAAATGCCGATAACTTGGTTCTATGAATTATTTCCCGGGATACTGACTGTATCACCTATATCCAAAAGATTAGGGTCTTTTATATGCGGATTGATGGCCTTTATCTCTGCTATTGATGTATCATATTCCCTTGCAATTTTGCTTATGGTGTCACCTTTCTTCATCTGATACGGGATCGAGTCCTCCAGCTTAGCTGAATAGAGCGGCATCTGGTCGATTTCAAGGTTATATTTTCCAGCATCTGCAAAAAGCTGCATCCGGCTGAGGGTCTTTATGACATAGTTCCTGGTCTCTACAGGCAGGTGCGGTTTCAGTGCTTTCCATGTTTTGCCGTATCTTTTTATCTTCTTGTTCAGGCTTGTGGGGCCCATGTTGTATGCGATGAGAGCAAGATACGGCTCATTTCCGAACGATCTGAGCAGGCGGGAAAAATATTTTAGCCCATGGTCTATCGAGAGCCTGGGATTCAGCCTCTCATCTACCGTGCTGGTTATCTCAATCCCGAGGTTATCTGCAGTTCTCGGCATGAGCTGCATAAGCCCTGCCGCACCCTTGCGCGAGAACGCGTTTATGCTGCCGTTCGCCTCGACCGAGGCTATTGAATATGCAAGCTCTTTTGCTACACCATATTTATTGCAGGCATTTTCGATATAATCATCATATGCGGAAAGCTTTGAGAACGAATCAGCTATCTCATTGATATAGTCCCTGCCCTTCTTGTTCCCTCTTGTCTTGAGCAGTGATTCGATGTTATGCATGATTGTTTTCTGCAGCTCTCTAGATGTCTCCTGTGGCTTTTTTGCCGGAAGCGTTTCCTGCGCCTTTTTTGAGGGTATATGCTGCCTTGGCTGAGCCCTCTCATCCCTTTTCCTGCAAAGATCATCTAAAACATCGTTGAATGTGGGCGTTGACGGAGCATCATAAGACTCCCAGATTGCTGGCTTTTTAGGGGTGTTTTGAAGAGCACTGACATCAGGTGCCGGAAAGCTCCTTGCCATGTAGGGAACCATGGTCGCGACTGTCAGCGGTGTCACTATAAAGAACCATCTGCCCAGCCTGGAGCCTGTTCTTGCTTTTACAGCAGCAGTATCATCTGCTTCATACTTATGTGGACGCATTTTCTTCAGCTTTCCCAGTAAACCTATGTATTTAGCCATATAAAACACCCCCTATCAGTACCAATATCACTACTCATATTTAAATGTTTCGATATTATTGTCACTAACTAGTTGTAACTTTTTAAATAAACTGATGTGGTTCGGTTAAGCACTATTATGCAGATACAGGCCTTCTTGAGAAAAGGGCATCATTTCCTGTATTTTTTACTGAATTCACAGAAGATGTCTATTGCCTCAGGGACAGTCTTGCCTTCAAAATATGTACAGATCCTCTCTTCGAGCAAAGGCTTCAGGTGTTCCCCGAATCTTGATTCAAGCTCTCTCGCCCTTGAAACGTCACGGCCAAGGTGAGGGATAATCTCTTCAACAAGTTCCCTGTACATCCCTATCTTTGCCTTCAGGGAATAATTTTTATTATACTTATCTTCGATTGTCTCAAGCCTGTGCCAAAAATAGGCGGATTCTGATCCAGGCATGTATGTATTAATCAATGCAGTGACACTTTCCATGCAGGCAAGAAAAAACACATTGTATATAAATATTGCCTATGATTCTTTTTTTCAGATGGAAAACATAAACTATATATAGATGTATCAATCATATTTATCCAGTGGTGATGAAGTCCGCCCTGGCCTGTGCCAAAACCGTTTCAGCTGATGACTTCTTCTTATGGTGGAAAATATGGAGGAATACTTGCTTCCGATTCCGCTTATGGTAATCGGCGGGATCGTAATCTGGATAATGACCTTTTTAGGGACTTATCCTCATTTTCCCAAGATGGAGAAGAAAAAAAGGATCGCGTTAAGTGTTACAAGCGCAACTGTTATGGCAGTAGCATTGATGATAACACTGGTTATTGCGATGTATTTTTTGATGAAGATGGTACTGAAGTGAGAGGGGATGACTATGCGCATACAGAAAGATGACATATGTTCGTTTGTGATGAGCAGAGAACAGCCAGATGGAGGGTTCGGTTTTGCAGAAACAGCACAGGCAACACTTGAGGATACCTATTATGCACTCCAGATACTTCATCTGCTGCAGATCCCTTATTCAAACGATAAGACCGCAGGATTCATACTTTCTTTCAATAAGAGCAGTTTAACGATAAAACATCTGTTCCAGGTAGTATATTTAAGCCATATCCTGAATCTACAGGTCCCGTCGCTGAATGAGGCTGTTGTAAGGTTTCCTTATGAAAAGATACGCGACTCTGAGTCAATGTATTATGCTTCAAGAACCGCAGAGCTGATCCATAATAAAGAATCGCTTGACAATATCAAAAATAAGGGGATTAAGATGAACGCTGATGAGCATCTTCTTAGTGAATTGTGTTATAAAGCGATAACTCTAAAAAAATCAGGCATATTGTTTGATGAACAAAGAGTTTCTGAAAAGATCAAGAAATTTCAGGGATACGATGGCGGATTCAGCTTTACCGCAAAGGGAGCGCCCTCTTTCATCGAAGAGACATACCTTGCAATAGAGGCACTGGCAGAACTCGCTACACTGCCGGAGGATGTTGATGCATCCGTTTCCTTTGTAAATCTATGCATGGCAGACAATGGCGCATACGGAAGGCAGATAACAACAGTGCCGACACTTGACGCAACATATTATGCAGTTGCTATCTTAAAGATCCTTGAAGGATGAGCCTGGTTCCGGGAATATTATACCTGATTGCCGGTTATACAGATAAAAGATCCCATTAATTGAATTAAAGAAAATATCAAGATGTTTGTTTTTTAGCATATGACACAGTTATTGCAATGATCCATATCATGAAGATTGGTATGATCATCGCAAATCCCAGAATCGTTCCGCTCTGTATCAGCCCGTCTGTTGTAACTTCTATAAATGGTTCGCCATTGATGAAAGCAATCGTGTGGTCTGCCAGCACCATCAGGAATGTTCCCAGCATCATCAGAGCCAGCAGGCTTAATTTTAATCTCTTCCTGTATTCCTTCAATAAAAGATAGGCTGCTGAAACGATAATGGTTGCGATCAGTGTTATGATGAGCCACATCCTTATCACCTCTTATCTTGCTGTCGTGCGTGCGGATATAGCCGGCCTGTCTGTCGTGATGAAATTCTCATAAACAACGACCATCATAACCCATGCGATGACCAGGACAAGGGTCATCGGTATCCCCACGATTGCCATCTCCTTTAGCATTGCGATCGTGTCAGCAGGGCTGCTCATCGCTGTCAAGAATGGCGGCCATGGGACAATCTCCTGGTGTGCTATATGCTCGACCGCGAGCCCTACAGCCCCTCCCCAGATCATGGTATTGAGCCAGTTGATGTGCCAGTTCTTCGGGAACCTCTTACGAAAAGCTGTTGTTATTACTGCTGTTGTTGCCGGTGCAATGAAGCATGCCATATTATCACCCCATGTTAAGCTTAAGCCAGCTGTTATATAAACTTTATGCTGCAGGAAAAAACTAGGCGGATTATCACTTCTAGAATATAAAAATTAATTAAGGAGCCTCAGTGTTTATTGTTTCATGGGTAAGAAAATATATGGTGTTGACTTATCTGAAAATATTACCCCCATCATGGTCAGGGTTGCGTTTCTTAGGTGTTTTTTTCAGGCGCATAAAAAGATACTTGATGATATGAGAGAATACGGGAATTTTAAGTCGGAACAGGAACTTCAGGAAATGGAAAAACTGGACGTTAAAATTTTAATAAAAAAATATTTTTGTGAAATTGGAGGGAGTTTTGATAGTCCAACGAAAGAAGAGCTGATTAGCGTTTGCAACAGACTGGAAGGGTTTGCATCCAATTTTAGGAAAACCGGAATAATAAAGAAACACTATGGAGAAATAATGCAGTTAGTAGAAAAACTAAGGTAGATGGATTCTGCCATGATCCTCTTTTATTCGATGATGATGAATATAGCCGATATCGCCAGCAGGGCGATTATGAAGTGCTCCAGTCTCTTTTCTGGGATCTTCTTATATGATTTATGGCCCAGGTATATTGACAGGAAAAAGAAAGGCAGGACGATGACTGACTTGAAGAAGATGTCAGCAGTCAGTATGCCGCTTACAATAAGGGCAGGAACCCGTATAAAATTAACGATACCCAGTGATCCTATAAGCGTGGCCCTTATGATTGCGCCTCTGTCCAGCTTGTTGGTTATGTAGGTGATGAGTGCCGGCCCTCCGGAATTATAAAGGCCGGATATTATACCTCCCACAAACCCGAAAAGCAACCCCAGCTTCTCAAATGCCTTTACTTTCTTTTTCTTTATATACCTGTTGATGATATAAGCAAGGATAAATATCCCAAAGCCCTTTTTTACAAGGAGAGGGTTGCCGAACTTCAGCAGATAGACTCCCAGGATAAGGCCGATCGCTGAACCTATCCCCAGCTCAAGAACTATTTTCTTGTCTATCTGTCTCCAGTACTTGTATATGGTTATCGTACTGAAAAGCAGAAGAAAGATCGACATCAGTGCAATTGATTCCTGGAAAGACAGCACCAGAAGCAGTATGGGTATTGCGACCAGGTTCCCGGCAAACCCTGCGATGGTCTGGACATAGAAGGCGATGCTGACAGCGATGATCAAGATGAATATCGTCAACGGTTCCATGCATCAGATTAAAATGGTGTGGTATATATAATTGTTTATTTTTCTGCTCTTTTGTTGGCACTGTATGACGCAGGCCACCCTTATTCCAGATGTACATCATCATCAGGGTTAAATTCCGGTGAGCAGATCATAAGAAACTTCATTTTTCCGGTTATATTGTATGGGGTGTTCTTTGGGATGAATATCAGGTCGTCAGGGGATACCTCATTCTCTTTACCATTGATAATAAATGTTCCATTGCCTTCAATGATAAAGTAAATCCTGTCCTCTTTTAGGCATTTAATGGCCCCATGGTCCCCGTCGATCTCAATAAGGGCACCACTAAAGTCTGGATTTATCTTATATTCCTTGATGTCCATAACCCTGACTTTCTTCTGGTTTGCATCTTTGCCTTTGATTATCATGTTTTAAGCATCGGGATGTATCTATATAAAGTTTTCTAAGGGTCGTTGTCACTCATCCCTGTATCTCCCCTGGTTTTTGCTATATAATCGGCATGTTCTTTGAGCCGGAGATGATCCTCTTCCCGATATAACGAAAAATGAGTTCAGCTGTGATCACTCCTGCAAGCGTGATCCCCATCAGGAGCAGTGCCACTTTCTGTGTCTGCCACTGGTAATGTACGAGGGCGACAAGCACTCCAAAAAGTATGATTATGTTCATCAGGATGAAATTTTTCTTTCCGCCGACGCTTTCTGCGAGGCGGTAGTGTGAGACCAGCACAAAGATATATATTATCGTGTATATGGTGCTGGTGATCGTCGCGATGGCCTCCATGTTGAAGCCGAAAGCGAATATCAGCGCGAGCGCCGCAGTTATATAGAGTCCCTCTGTCGAGCCGAACCATGTCTTTCTTTCGAAGATTTCCGGCAGTTCCCCGTCTTTTGCAAGGGAGTATGCGATGTTTGCGCCTCCATAGAGCGTGGCGTTCAGGGCAGAGGATATGGAGAACAGGGCGCCTATGGAGAGGAGTATGAAGCCGAGGCTCCCGAGGAACGGTATTGCAGCGACCGCAAGGGCATTTTCCTTTGCGCTGATCAGGGCAGGGATCGACAGGTTTCCTATCGCGACCAGTGATACTGACACATAGACCAGCATGACAAAGCCGATGCTTATGAAGATCGCAAGAGGGACGTTTCTTTTCGGGTTTTCCATGTTCTCAGAGGCATTTGTTATGAGCCCGAATCCCATGTATGAGAGGAAGAACACGACTGCCGCTGCCAGGGTGCCGTGCAGGCCGGCAGTACCGAATGACGGGATGAGATAGTGCCTGTTTATCGTGAGAAAACCCAGCAGGATGAATATTCCCAAGATGGATAGTTTTGCCAGGACTATGTAGAATTCAAGCCTGCCTACAGCCCTGCTTCCGAAGGAATTTATGGACGTGAACAGGATTATGAGCACTGCTTCAGTTATGGCAACCGCCATTATCGTATTGCTCAGGTGGAACAAGGGGAGGAAATATCCGGCAAAACCCTTTGCGAACAGTGATATTGAGACAACGTAGCTGAGCCACATCAGGATGGCAAGGGAGCCTGTGATCACATTGTCTCCGATGCCGTTCAGTATGAACTGTATGGGCCCCGCGTTTGAGATTATCTTGCTTCCCAGCTTTGCGTAGGAATAGGCAACGATCAGCGCGAAGAGGCCGGACAGGATGAACGCCTCGGGCAGGTCGCTGCCGGCAATCTTTGCTCCGATCCCGAATATCGAGAATATGCTGGCACCGATCATCGTGCCTACGGCGATCGCCACCGCTTCCCATAATCCTATCTTCTTGTCCTTGGGTGTCATCTGCCAGAGGATGTTTATGGAGATGCTATACTGAATGTATTAATTAATCTTTTGATTTGGTGGACAATTCCAATTGCCCTGTAAAATCCCTGGCTAAAGAGCCGGAAAAGAGCAATCTTTTTAAATTCAGAATGTTATTTGTTTATTGTTACCTCAACAGCAATACATGACCCTGTTCAGGGCAGGAGTAAAAGATGATAGAGCTATTTTACTTTGACAGGACAGTAAAAAAAGGGAATATCAGAGATCTAAAGAAATTACAGGCTAGAAGATTATGGATAGATGTCACCAATATCACTAAAGAAGAGGAAGGATTGCTCAAGACATCTTTCAGTCTCCATTCGCTGACAGCAGAGGACCTGCTCAACCAGGGGACACGGATCAAGGTGGAGGAGTTTAGTGATTACCTGTTCTGTGTCTTTTATGGGATAAAGAAAGAGAAATCTATCGAACTGCAGGAACTGGATTTTATCATCGGCAAAGATTTCATAATCAGCAGCCATAAAAAAGAGATAGCCACATTTACAGAGCTGAAGAAAAATCCTGAGAGGTTGGCCGGGCTGTTTGAGAAAGGAGCTGATTTTATATTTCATTACCTGCTGGACAAGGAGATTGATAATTTCTTTCCTGTACTGGAAGAGATCGACGACCAGATCGAAGATATCGAGGAAGAGGTTACCAAGAAAGTAAGGTCGGAACTGTTACAGAAGGTCCATAAGATGAAGAGGACGATAGTCCTGATAAAGAAGACCGCCCTGCCGCAAAGGGAAAAGATATCATTTTTGGCCAAGAATGACTACAGATTCATCTCCAAGAAGTCTATCCCTTATTTCAGGGATATCTATGACCATGCGATAAGGGTCTCTGACTCTATCGATAATTACAGGGAGGCTATCAGCGGAACATTCGACGCTTATATGTCTGCTGTCTCCAACAACATGAACGAGGTGATGAAAACATTGAGCATCATCGCCACTATCGCATTGCCGTTGGGTGTCATCTCTGGGATCTATGGGACCAATTTCGATATCCTGCCTGGCCAGCATTTCGCATACGGTTTCTGGATCATGTTGCTGGGCATGTTCTCAGTGATAGGGCTGATGATTGTCATGTTTAAGAAAAGAGGTTGGTTCTAGTTCTGGCTCTTAAAAAAGAGAATAAGGTATATAAGCCTTTCTTACTGTAACCCAAAGGCACCCAATAAACTGATCCGGATAACAGACGGATCATATTCAATATAATCAACATTTTTCAGTTCAAGACCCGAGTAATTTTCCTGGTACATCTGAGGGTGGCTGCTTATAAGAAATTTAGGAATATCTGAAAATCTACGTAATAGTCTGAATTCTTCTCTTTCTCCGCCCGGATGCAGGAGTATAGGTTGGATTCTCTGTTCAAGAACATCTTGCGGGATATCGCTTGCTTTGAAGAAACATAAACATTCAAAATATTGTTCTAACTGTTGGTAAAACTTTCTATAGCATGGATTGTCTTTTGGATCCCCATAAAGTGTAGTTTTCCAGTCTACAATAAGTATATTAGGTTTTGAATTGTCCATGAAAGTGGCAACTAAATGGTTGTATATAAACATTTTCATGAAGTGTCCTCATCTACAGAAAATTTAGGAAGAGCTTTGCGCCGAAATATCCAAGAACGACAAGGCCCAGCGCTATCCTGTAATACCCGAATGCCCGAAAATCCCTCTTTGAGATGTAGCTTATGAACCATGCGATGACAGCCCAGGCTACAAGGAACGATACTATGAACCCGATGCTCAAAAGCATAATCTCGCTGCTGCTGAGCATAAAACCTGTCTTTAGCAATGAGTATCCTGATGCTGCTGCCATGGTCGGTATTGCCAGGTAAAATGAGAACTCAGCTGCGATGAGCCTTGAACACCCGAAAAGCATCGCGCCGATGATCGTCGCCGCAGACCTGGACGTGCCCGGTATCATCGAGAGGCACTGGATAAGGCCTATCAAAAGGGCAGTCTGGTAGGATAACGCTGACATCGAACTGATGCGTGCAGATTTCTTTTTCCGTTCTACCCAGAGCAGGATTATCCCTCCGACAAGCAGGGCAGCGCCGACGACGATAGGATTGAAGAGTTTTGCCTGAAGATAGCTGCCGAACGCTGCGCCGATGATTATTATAGGGATAGTTGCTACTATTATCTTTTTCCACAGCACCCAGACTGCCTTTTTTTCTTCAGGTTTTTTATGGAAGGGGAATATCTTTTTTCTGAAATACACCACTACTGCAAGGATCGCGCCGAACTGGATCACTATATCGTATGTCTTGGCAAACTTTCCTGTAAAGCCCAGGAAATTGTTCAAGATGATGAGATGCCCTGTGGAGGATATCGGCAGGAACTCTGTAATGCCCTCGACTATGCCTAACAATATGCTGATGATGATGCCATTCATGTTAAGCTGTGGTGGTAAGTTGTTTATAAATTTTCTTGACCATTCTGCTGCGTCCTAAAAGCTGATAAATCCAGCCAAAAGGGTTAAATAAAATCCCAATAGTAAATTATATATACCAAATAAACCAATGGTTAATCATGGGTGACAAAATACTCTTCTCCGATGAGATCGATAAAAGGAAAAGTGTTAGGGATAAGGTATTTCTCCTGATTTTTGGCAGCATATTGATAGGTCTTGCTACATTTGTTGTATTTAGAATAATATTAGAACCAATTGCTATATACATATCATTGATCCCGATAATTATGTTCATATACCTTGTCTTAAAAAAAGACCTGGGCATAAAACATGAACATTACATCACAATTTCTGAAACCGGAATCCGTTTTTTAGATAATGATTCATTCTACAATTGGAAAAACATTGATGAGGTAGAAATCCTTAAAGGGGCAGAATTAGGCATTTCAACGCACTTACCAACACTGGCCGTGATACAGGGCGATAATGTGAGTGCAACTCCTCTTAATATTAGTAATAGAGACTTAAAAAAATTGAAGGAAATTATCGAAAAGCAGGGTGTGGGAGTCAAGATTAGGTGATGGATAGTCTTCTTTTCTTTGCATAAAATTCTTATTGCTTGAATCAACCCATACAAACTGAGTTGGTAGTATGACACAGACTGTCGCTACATTTATATAACTAAGTGATTTAATGGATTGTATCATGGATAAGATCATCAAACTAAACAGAAGGCATATAGAACAGCTTTCAATTATAGATCTTGAATCAGAACATCAAAATTCATCTAAACATCTCAATAAAAAAACTATGAAAAAAGAGATCCAGGACCGTTTTGACAAGGGCCATGAAATTTTCTTTGGATATAAACAGGGTTATGAACTTGTGGGATATGTAACATTAAAGCCGTTTTTCCCGGCAACAGCGGTTCTTGCACCAGATGGGAAGACCAAGTATATCACTTGGCAGATGCCTTATAAGGAACCCGAAATATATAGGAGTAGCGTCACACTAACCCAAAGAATGATAGATTCTTGTTCTGCAAATTAGGCGGTTGCGAAAACTGGATATAACCCTTGTTAAACGAGGTCGACCGAAGAGAGAATCGAAGCGTCCCCTTGAGTTTGGTTTTAGGAAAGTCCCCATGTAGAATCAGAAAATTTCTCCAATTTGAATAAATTATCAATTTCTTCTTTAACTCTTTGAATATCGTCTTTTGTGAGTGGTTTATATTCGTCTTTGTGCCCATCAATAATTGGATTACCATATTTTTGTATTTTTGCATCTACTGCCCTGCAATAAAGATGAACATGTAGATTTGGTGTCCAATTTCCATTATCTTGATAATTTATTCTTCCGATATTAACTCCAATTTTTCCCATTGCAGTTTTCATGGCTTCTCCTGATACAATTGTAAATCTCATTAACTCAATTGCCTGCTTTGGTGTTAATTTTGTCCTGTCTTCAACTTTAACTATTGGAGAAATTTTAACATGACCTCCTTCAAGCCTATCAATTTCGGGTTTTTCGTGTGATTCAAGAACAAAATTCTTTGTTTCATAAATAATTGCCATAATATATTAAAATACTTAAAGATATAAAAGCTTTATGGGGACTTTCTGTTAAAAAACCAAAAATTTCATGCACAAAAATGTCGCCAGACAATTTTGTGTGAGGGTTTGAAACCCCGCCATTTATGGCGACATTTTTGGCATCCTAAAAATCCGCTTTCAGTGGAAGTGCCCGTCAAACTCCGTGCTTTAGCACGGGGTAGGGCACTTCCGCGGATTTTTATGATTTAACTGATGTTATATTCTCCGAGCGAAACGAAGGAACAGTATGACGCAGGAGCCTTTCTTATTTTAGCAATCTAAAATTAGATGTCGCAATAAGACCAATCCCAATAATGCCTATTACAGCGCTCCACCCAGATGGAATAATTCCTAAAAATAACAGAGTCGCAGAAGTCAATGATATAATTAGACCTGCTATAAATAAGGCTATACTTATTTTTCTCGCTTTGTCCATAATATTAAATTAGTCATTAACTATTTAATTCTTTCGTATAAAAAAGGCTCCGAGTAATGAAAATCACAATTACGGAGTTTATGTGATTTTCGAGTTCTTACGAAGGCTTAAATTTAAATAAATTAGTAAATTACAGATGTAAAAATGAAGAAAAAAGGTAGAAAGAAATTAATTAAATTCTTAATTATTATATCTATCTTTTTAACTGTGCTTAGTACTTTATTTGCATATTTTGATAATCAAAACGATAAAATAGAAACTAAGAAATATCGTGAATGTTTGAAATCTTCTGATTATCATATCTATATTACGAATGAAGTTAATTCTTGAAGGATATCAAAAGAAATAATTACTTCAGTATATGACTCAAATAATTATGATTTGGATTCAATACCACAAATAATTTAAGAAAGATACAATTATACTTCAAATCAATACTCTAATGCTTTAAATCTTTGGAATCAATCTAACGAGAGATATACTCAAATGTGCAGTTATTTACTCAATGATTCAAAAATATCTGATTTGTGGTTTGTACTCCTAACTATATCTCTTATTGTTGCAGTAATTTTCAATGGAATTATCTTAATTTCTATAATTATTACAAAGAATCGATAGGCTCTTGCTATCAATTAAACATAATTCTTGTGAATAACCTCAAACCAAAGTTGAGAGATGGAAAATTATAAATATCTGAGATATGATAATGAAACATTATGTGCGTCTTAAATATCCCAATATACTTACGAATTCTTGTAGTGATATCTGGACCAATTATTCTCGCACTTATTGATTATATCCTATTCAAATATACAAACAAACTGAGATCTGTAATCGTAGCAATCAGCGGGGTAATCATGGTATTCTGGATTTTTTACTTCACCACTGTGATGTTCTTTGCAAGGTGTTAAGAGAACTTAGCCAGAAATCTAACTCACCCAGGCGTAAGTCTGGGTGGGTGTCCGCCCTTTAGGGCGGAGATGAATGGCGTAATCTTTTTCTGTAATGATTTTTTGAGAATAACTGGTAGAGTGGTGCGTCTCGGAGGGAGACACAATGAACATCTACCAGAGCAATAGACATGCCCATTCAGTAGGTTGGAGTACCTGGCATTTTGAATGCTGCACAAAGTATCGCTATAAAGTGTTTAGCAATCATTACATAAAAAATATTTGTTTTATAGCGATTCAAGAAGCAGCAAGGAGACACAAAATAGACATAATTGACTCAGAAGTTGATGTTGATCATGTTCATGTGATTGCCAGTTTACCCATGAGCATGGCCCCTACGGTTGCACTCAATAGGTTGAAAGGCCTAAGTGCAAAGATTATTTTTGATTTGGTGCCGAATCTGGGGAAACTGTACAAGAAAGGACATTTATGGAGTTCTGGAAAGTTTTGTGCATCAATTGGCCATATTACATTGGACAAAGCAAAGAAGTATCTTGAAGACCACCACGCCAAAGCATCTAACTGGAATCCCCGTCCTTTAGGGTGGGGAGGATGTCAAATTTAAGGGGCCGCCGTTTAAAATGGAAAGATTTATTTACTATTGGTTCATTATTAGTCCATATGGTTCAAAAAAGAAACAATATTGAATTAGAAGTAATACAGCTATTACTCAGACAAAACTACCATGTCAGAGGATTAGCTAAAACCTTGAATGAATCACATTCAACAATCCTAAGAAAGTTAAATAAATTAGCTAAACTGAATGTTATTGATTATAAGAAAGAAGGTAAAAATAAGGTATTTTTTTTAAAGAAGAATCTTATTTCAAGAAATCACATATTTCAAGCAGAGATTCACAAACTCAATTCTTTACTTATTAAATATCCAGATTTAATGATTATTTTAGAGCAAATATCAAAAAAAGTTGATGAAAAGTTAATAATCCTTTTTGGAAGTTATGCAAAATTCAGAGCCAAAGCTGATAGTGATATTGATATCTATATTGAAACAGAAAACAGAAACATTAAAAAGGCTGTAGAGAATATACATTCTAAAATTAATGTAAAGATTGGACCTTTTGATACAACATCTAATTTAATAAAAGAGATTATCAAAGATCATGTGATTGTTAGAGGTTTTGAAGAATTTTATGAAATGCTCAAAAATTGAAAATTTTTGGCACACAAAAATCAAAGGTGATTTTTGATGAGAAACAACTTTTTGAATAAATTGAAGAGTGAAGGAAAGTTAGAATTAGCTGAACCTAATGAAGAAGTCTGCGACTCTTATTTAGAAAACTTATTTAGAAAAATCTGATAATTGTTTGGCATCAGCAAGATTATTGTTGAATAATAACCTGTATGAAAATTCTGTTAGTATGTCTTACTATGCCATGTATAACTCTTTAATTGCACTTCTTTTTAGGACAGGAATCAAATGCGAGAATCATGCTGGCTCTATATTGTTGCTGAAATTATTATTCGGCAAAAAAGAATTGTTTAAGTTGATCTCTGACGCAAAGGAAGAAAGAATTGATAAACAATATTATGTGACAACAGAAAAAGATGAATTGACAAAAGAAAGCACACAAGAATTGCTTCTAAATACTGAAAATTTTGTTGTAAAGATGAAGCTTGTTATTAAGAATCTGAATAATGGATATATTGAAGAAATTAGGGACAAATTTGAAACTTTGGTTGGATGAATTAGTATTATGAAAAAAACCAAAGAATTAAAAAAATAAAAATCTCACTTAATAAACGGCCCGTATGCCATGAACAGCGGTATAAAGACCAGTGAGACAATGCTCATGAGCTTTATCAGGATGTTGAGTGATGGTCCTGATGTGTCCTTGAAGGGGTCTCCGACTGTGTCGCCGACGACTGCTGCCTTGTGCTGGTCCGAGCCCTTGCCGCCGAGGTTGCCTTTCTCTATGTACTTCTTTGCATTGTCCCAGGCTGCCCCTGAGTTGGCCATCGACAAGGCGAGCATGAGCCCTGTTACGAGCGCACCCGCGAGCATGCCGCCCAAAGCCTCAACACCTAGGACGAGGCCTACTGCCAGCGGCGCTACTATCGCAAGCAGGCCCGGCAGGATCATCTCTTTGAGAGCGCCCTTTGTCGCGATATCGACACATCGTGGCGAGTCTGCCTTGGCCTTGCCTTCCATCAGTCCCTTTATCTCTTTGAACTGCCTCCTGACCTCTTCCACTATCTTGAATGCTGCCCTTCCGACAGCTTTCATGGTCATGGAGGAGAACAGGTAGGGCAGCATCGCGCCGATGATAAGCCCTATGATGACTGTTGAGCTTTTAAGGTCAAGGATGCTGATCTTCGCCTCCTGGCCGAATGTTGAGAAGAATGCCAGCGCAGTCAGGGCTGCAGAGCCTATTGCAAAGCCTTTGCCAATTGCAGCAGTAGTGTTGCCTGCAGCATCAAGGGCATCTGTCTTATCCCTTACATCCTTGCCCAGGCCTGACATCTCTGCTATGCCGCCCGCATTGTCTGCGACAGGGCCGTATGCATCAACTGCCAGGGAGATCCCCAGGGTAGAGAGCATGCCGACTGCGGCAAGCGCAATACCGAAGATCCCTGCAAAGTGAAAGCCGAGAAATATTGATACTGCAAGCACAATCACAGGCAGCGCCGTGCTGAGGTAGCCTACAGCGATGCCTTCGATTATGGTCGTCGCCGCGCCAGTCTTTGAGCTCTTGGCAACCTCTTTTGTAGGCTTATAATCGTCAGATGTATAATACTCGGTGAGCCAGCCTATAAGCACGCCGGCAACAAGCCCTGAAACTATAGCGATAAACGCGCCGAATGCCTCCTCTGCGGGCAAAAAGACCCGTGTAAGGAAAAATGAGCCGACTATGACTATCCCTGACGATATCCAGAGCCCCATCTTGAATGCCATGTGGATCCTGCCTATCTCGGCGTCCTTGCCCACACGCACGAAGAATGAGCCGATGATGGATGCCGCGATGCCGAGCGCACCTATCATCATAGGTAGCACAAGGCCGTTTTCCTTGAACAATGCAAAGCCTATTGCCATCGCTGCAATGATGCTTCCTACATAGCTCTCATAAAGATCAGCGCTCATGCCTGCAACATCCCCTACATTGTCGCCAACATTGTCGGCGATGACCGCGGGGTTTCTGGGGTCATCCTCTGGTATGCCTGCCTCTATCTTGCCTACAAGGTCAGCGCCCACGTCTGCCGACTTGGTAAAGATGCCGCCGCCCACCCTTGCAAAAAGAGCTATTGACGAAGCGCCGAGGCTGAACCCGAATATCGTCACAGTGCTATGGAAAAGCGTGTACATGACGAATATCCCCAGAAGTCCGAGGCCGACGACGCACATACCAGTGACGATGCCTGATGAGAAGGCGATCCTGAGGGCCTTGCCAAAGGCTGTCTTGGCAGCGTTTGCTGTCCTGACATTGGCATTGGTCGCGTTGCGCATGCCGATAAAGCCTGCGACGGCTGAGCATGATGCGCCTACCACAAACGATATGGCAGTGGCCAGGCCGCCAGCAAGGCTTGAGCCCGGATCATCCAGGAAGATCCATAATGCCAGGAAAAGGGCGATCGCGAAGATCGCAATATAGCCGTATTCCCTCTTGAGAAAGGTCATGGCACCCTTCTGTATCTGGTCGGCAATCTCGACCATCACCTTGTTTCCCTTCTTTTCCTTCTTTATGCTTATCGAACTGTATATTGCGAAAGCTAGGGCCAGACAGGCCATAACCGGAATAAGATATTGCATTAAAACACACCCCCAATTTGGTTATTGTTTATTTAAAAAGCGAAAAAGATGTTATATAAAAGCTTTTTGTTTGGGTCACAATGCTTTCAGAAAAAAACTATTCGCTCTTCTCATCGATGAGCTTCTTGATCTTCTTTGCCTGCTCCTCGACACTTACAAGGACAGAGACGTCGCCGAACTGCTCCTTTGCGCAGTCCTCGCAATAATACTCGCTGGAGCCTTTTATGTTGTATCTGGCCACCTCGCCGCAGATAATGCACTTTTTTGCCATCTGATGACTGAATTATGATGTTTAATATATAAATTTTATGAAAAAAATTTTTAGATCTTGTACCTCAGCAACGCCCCTATGCCGCCCAGGCCGTCAAGCTTCTTCCCGCCGTCATGCTCTGCGCTGATTATGGCGATGTCGCCTTTCATGCTCTCGACCTTCTTGAGCATAGAGTCTATCCTGCCATAGGTGCCCTCTTCCCTTGACTTATGTACAAGCGAATCCGTGACGAGGAGCGTCCTGACAGCGCCCATATCGACTGCATTTGCGGTCTCAGCCAGGCCGTATGCAGCCAGGCTGTTTTTCCTGATAGAAGTAAGAAGCTCCTCGACAAGGTTGATCTCCTTGACGACAAGGTCCTCCTTCAGCGCAGAGATTATCTCAGGCCTTCTCAGCACCTCATTGATGCCATCCACATCAACAGAGCTGCATGTTGACGTTATTATCTTCTTGCCAAGCTCATCGTTCTCAAGCTGCCTTGTAAAATACTCTTTCCAGAATGCAGGGCTCGCGACGATTATTTTAGAATAATCGTGCCTGCTGTCGTAATCCTTAAGTTTTGATATTATCTCCTGGTAAAAGCTACCGGATTTTACCTTCTCAGGGCTGTCCTTCTTCTGGACATTGCCTTTGATCTCTGACAGCACATCGAAGCCGTATGTCTTAAGGTGTGCAAAGATGGCACGCTCCCTGTCCATGAGGCATATGAGTATGCTTGCTGCCTTCTGTTTTGCAGCCTCACTGAGCCTGTCAAGCTGGAACTTGAGCCATCGCTCTTTCTCTATGGTTATGACGACAGTGGGCTCAAGGGTCAGTGTGTGATAGCTTCCCCTGGCCACGTCTTCAGGGCCTTCCACAATCTTGCCCGAGACCCTCAGCTTGTCCGAATACTTGTGGAACTCCATCTTCTCAGCCCTTATCTTGAGGAACACTATCTTTGTGAAGGTCTTTATGTTCCTGTCGCCCTCTCTCTCTGACTTTATCTTTCTCTGGGTCCTGCTGCTTACCAGGTCCCCCGCATCTATTATATGGCTAAGGTACCATAAGTCGGCTAGATTCTGTATCCTCAGCTTTAAGATTCCTTTTTTTATGTCCTTATGTATGATTTTCATGATATCTTGAAGAATTATGCTGTGTATTAAAAGGTTGTGATAATAATATACTTCTCTTGAAGGTGCGAGTGAAATAATAATCTAATTCTTTTGAATGTGCGAGTGAAATTTTTCCATCCACTGGCTGCTGGTTCGGCTTAAACACGGCGCTGATGGCGCCTGCCGAACCAGCGCCAATGGAAAAATTTCTGTTTGAGTAGGATTTTTTCAAATATCGATTGATGCTAAAAAAGATCCATCAAATGCAAAATTTACTTAATTGGATAAGAAAGCGCCTCTATTCATCAATCTCAATAATCATCTTCCTGATGTCAAGGACAGTCTGGTCAGGCTCGACCTTTATGGCATTTGTGCCGTCTTCGACATAGTTGTTTATGTTCCTGGAATATTCATCGCCATATGTATAGAAATAAAACTGGTAGCCGTTGATGAATATGTTGCCTGCCTTTTTCTCGTTATCGTCTATGAACTTAAGCGTAAGCTTCACGTCATAGCTGCTCGAGAGCACACTCTCTCCATCATTCTCGGTGGATGGGCAGGTAAAGTCGGAATCCTCGCTTTTCCAGCCGGAATAGCATGCGTCGCATTCGTCGGTGGTGATGGCATCCTTGCATGTAGCAAGGCCGAACTTGGGTATGTCGCTGCACCAGAAGTTCTCGCTGTCCTCATCATAGCAGCAGTCCTCGTCATAGTACTTGCTGCAGCCTGCGGGGCAGTCATTGTCAGTGTCATCCCCGCACATATCCTCGCATTTCTCCGGCGGGTTGCCCTTGCTGTCCTCATACCCGCTGGGGCACAGGGAGCATGCAGCCTCGCTTGTCACTGCCCTGCACCTGTCATCCTGGTTTGCAGGCTGGTAATCGCACCAGTATCCGCTGGTCTCCTGAAGGCAGCAGTCCTTGTCTAGGTCAGGGTCGCAGCCTTTTGGGCACACGCCGTCGATCTCGCCGCATACATCCTCCTCATCGTTATCTGTCGTACTTTTTGTAAAGAACCTATTGTCAAGGTCAAAATAATAGACAGGATAGGTCATGGCTTTCATCTCTGTCGTGATCATTATCTGGTCTATGAGATAGCGGCCATGGTCTGACCCAAAGACGACCCTGTTGTTCCCTGACTCGATGACACTGGGTGAAAAATCTACCATGTTGAGCTGCCCGCAGTCAGGCACAGAGGAGAATACCTGCATATTGTTGATATAGACGTTCAGCTTGCCGGCGGTGCTCGGCTGGCAGTCAGGGAAGAACTTGAGCGATACCTTGTCGAGGTTGAATTTCTCGGAGTCTGTCACCATGAACACGTTCTTGCTCTCCTGGGTCGATATATCTGTCAGGTCATAGAACAGCTTGAGGTCTTCAAGCTCATATTCGTTCGTGGTCCAGAACCTGTAGCCGACGCCGCTGACCTCAAAAGAGAGCGTATTATGCTTATCGAGAGACGTTATCTTTATAGGCTCATTTTGTGATGTGCCTAGCTCCTTGTTAAGGATGCTGTGTCCGTTGAGCTTTATAGTCAGCATGCCCTTATTGTTCCTGTTCGGGTTAAGTTTAAATGACAGCAGCACGTTGTCCATGTTTTCCGGGTCATCTACTGAAAATGAAAGGTTCGCAATCTTTCGGTCAAATATCCCGTTCTTGACATATACTGAATCACCTATGTCCAGCTCCTTAGATGTTGTCGTGGAATAAAGGTTTACAGAAGGCAGGGGATGCTCATATTCGCTGAATTTGAGGTAATCGATCCTTCCGGGGGTGACGTCTAGGACAGTCTTGTTGTACGTGAATGATGTGGGACTATCTGTACTGGGGTTCTGGTCCGTACCCTGATCATTACCGAGAAGGTCCTGCCTCAGGTCAGGCGGGATAAGCAGCATGTACAAAAGGATGAACACTGCAAGCAGCGCAAGCAGGGCTGCTGTTGAGCTTGCCTGGGCTCTCTTTTTATAGAACATATTCAGGATTTTAGAAGTTTAGGTATTTATGTTTTTCTATTTTAAATCTGATAATTCCACCTGTCTTAGACAGGTGGTCTAATCGAGTGGAATTAGCAGGGTCCGAGAAAACTGACGTGGTCAGTTCCCGATTGACTAAATTTTATGATATTCAGGGAAAAAAGACAGTCTGGTAACTAATCCTCGGTAAACAGCATAAGGTAGGCGCTGTATAGTTTTCCCTCCCTTTCATACCTGTACGTCCCAAGGTAATAACTCTGTGCGTCTTTCACCTTGCTGGACAGTCTGATCAGCACCTGTGTCTTGTTGAGCTTCGTCTTGTATCCAATATTGCAGCAGACAATGTCGGTCGTCGTATCCTTCTGTATCCGCCAGTCGAGCTCTTTCTGGTCGCAGGCATCTTTCATGGTGCGGCCGTCATTTAAGACAACGCTGTTGTTATATTTGCAGCCGTTGATACCATCACAGTCTGCGTCACATCTGTAGGCGAATCTCCCGAAATCAGCATCATACTCTGCCCTGCTGCAGTCATCCCTGCATTCCTGGGTCAGCTGGAGCCGTATCAGGGGGAAATTCTTGTCCTCGCTGAAGTTTATCGTGCTCACGTACGTCTGGTAGCCCGGCTTATGGACGATGATGTTAAACACACCTTTTGGCACCCTGGCACTGAAGTTGCCGGATGAGTTTGTCTTTTTATACTCTATTATCCATGCTGAGGAAAGGTCCTGGAAACTGACATTTGCCCCTACTGAATTCTGGTAGCTGCCGTCTTCTTTCTGCTCTTCCACATGGCCTGTGACCCGATAGTTTGTATGCGAGCAGTTGACTGACCCAGGGGCAGGGCTGTAAACCACAGCATAGCTCTCATTGCAGCAGGCACCATACCCACCTGTGTATATGAAGTACTCACCCTGGTCATCGCCACAGCAGGATATGTTCATTTTCACATCCCCATGTCTGTAGCCGCCGAACGGTGATTTTTCGCCTTCGACCACCCAGCAGTTGGGCTGTCCTGTACAGCTGAGAGCATTTCCTGTCGGATCTACAGCGACACTGCAGAATGCAGAGCTGTTGTCTGCATCATGCCAGCTGTTGGGCCCGCCGGCTATGCTGCCATTGTCGCATATCTCACGGTCATTTGTGACATCGCCGCCGGGGTATTCAGCTCCCTCGCCTATATCTGATGTATAGTTCGTCATGAATGGAGCAGGGTTGAAGCACTGGTCATTGTTGACGCACTTGTCACTTCTGTTGCAGCAGGCGTCTGAGTCAGGGGGTGCCCACAAGGGCGAGCTCGATTCATTGATCAGCCATTCGCTGCTTATGTTGTTGCCACAGCATTGCTGTCCCATCGGAGAATCTCCGCCGGTGTTCCATGGCAGGACATTGCAGGTGCCCACTGGCGTGGAGCAGTAATAAGCGCCGGCGTCCCTGTCCCATGGCTCCCAGTTGCAGTAACTATTTGGCAAAGAGTCGCAGAATGACCTGTTGAAGGTGAGATTGCCAGGCATGCATGAATCGAATTCGCTGCAGTTATGCTCAATGCTTATGTATGAAGTGGTTGAGTTAAGATATTCTGTTATATTGTTGCCTATGCCAGTGCATGTGTCCCTTATGAATGTTACGTTGCAGGTATCTGTTGTATTATCGCACGCATCTATAGTGTCGTTGACAAAACCAGGGAACAACGGATAATCGCCGCCGTCGCTGTCCTGGCTGGCCACCGATGCGCAGTCTATATCAACGGCGATATTGTCCTCGCCGAAACATTGGTAGATGTCATTATTGTAGCATTCGACATCCCCTGTACTCATGCCGCTGCAATCCGTCCGGGCGCATTGAAAGCTGCTGTCTGTGCAATAGCTATTGCCATTAGGAGATGGGTTGCAATCATTGGTTGCACAGTCGCTGTCGTCACTGCATGGAGTGCAGTCCGATATCTGAGGCACACAGCTGCTCCCTGAGCAATAGTATCCGGTAAAGCAGTCAGAATTATCTGTGCAGCTGTTCAGGCAGGTCCAGCTGTCAAGTGCCTTGTACGGTTCACATGATGCGCACGCGACACCATCACCGCAGTAGTGCTCATCGTCAAGGATGCATGTGGCGCCGTTAGAGCCTGAGCCGTCAGAGCAGGAGATATCGCCGTAATAACACGTGTTACCGCTTACATTGCCGTTGCCGATATAAGTACCGCTTGCACCATTGTTTGCAGAGCCTGCTGTGCAGGTTATATCTCCATAATAGCATACAATGGACTTGTCTGATGCAAGGTTTCCTGTATAATATCCGTTTCCCTGCCTTACAGTTGTGCCCTGGTCATTTCCGTCAAGGCAGCGATGGCAGCTTATAGAGCTTGATGATGCGAGGTTGCCTGAATAGGTCGCCCAGTCATCCGAATTTCCGTCATCCCCGCAGCAAAAGTCATGCACTGAATCTGTCGATGTGCCAAGGTCCGGGAACCATGTATCACCATGGCATACGCAGTGGTTCTGGTTCCCATCCCAGTTTATTGTGTAGAGATCTTCAGGTGTCGTGTAGTCTGATGCATCATAGCTATAACCTTCACCTAGATCAGGGTCACCCTCTGTCCATGTTCTCCACTGGACCTGGATAAGGCCTTCCTCTGAGCAGTCGATAGGCGCATCTAGGGTTCCTACGTTCTGGCTGCATTCGAAGGGTGGGGTGAAATTTCCATCATCTGCATTGTTACTTGGGTCTGTGTTGCATATCGTTGTCCAGCCCTGGATCGTCCCTCCTGCCTGATAAAATATCTGCGACTGGTACCAGTCTGGAGCGACGCTGTCTGCGCTGACAAGAGCACTGCCGCTGATAAGAAATAGAGCTATGAGAAAAAGCAGCATCCCGACAGCAGCCTTCCTCTTTTGTGAAAAGATCAATTTATTATAATTCATCGTGTATCAAGTATATAAATCTTTTTTTATTTTGGGTCACTTGGCAATCTCATGCAGGACCTGCCTTTGGCAGTCTATTTTGCTGCCGGCAGAGCTCATCCCGCTGCAAAGGCTGGTATTCCTTTCCTGCACAGCATTGTTAAGCCTTATCTTGTCCCTGCAGAGTATTTGCTGTGCCTCGTCTTTTATCTTATCGCACTCAGCCTCATCATTTTTCAGCATCGCACTGGTGAGGTATTTATTGTCGCTGCAGCTCTCTTCACACTGGCTGTTGGATTTTTCGCAGCTGTCCATGCAGTCATCAAGCGTGAAACCCGTTTTTTCAGCTACATTCTCTCCATTTTCTGTCATGTTAGGAGTTGCTTCATGCAATACTATCCGTCTGCAGCTGCTTGCAGCAAGCTCACTGCTCATCCCGCGACATAATGAGGCATTGTCCTGCCTGATTGCCGTTCTCTGGATAAAGATGTCCAGGCAACTGGCCCTTATCATAGCGTCCGTTATCTGTCCGCATACAGATGCATTATTCTCTGCTGCAGCCATGTCAAGAAGGATAGTGCCTGCGCACCTGCCTCTTGTTGCATCATTGATGATCTCTTCGCATAGGGACAGGTCTTTTTTCTCTACAGCATGCTGCTGTATAAAAGTGTCATGGCAGTTTGCTCTCATTGTCTCGTCCGTGATCTTATCGCATAAGGTGCTATCGTCCCTGAAAAATGCCTCATCCCTAAATACGCTGTTTCTGCATTCACCAGCCACTGCTCTGCTGCTCATCTCATCGCACGAAGAGGCATCATGGCTGGCAATCGCATCTTTCCGGATGATGCTGTCCTGGCAGTTAAGCCTCTCATTATCGTTTTTTATCTGCCTGCATAATGATGTATCGCCTGCGGCAACGGCAAGGTTGAAGTAGTTGTTGTCCTGGCAGGAGTCCATGCATATGTCATTGGCCTTAGCGCACATGTCAGGACAGCTTTGGTTATGGGGAGTTTCCTGTAGTTCAGCTTGATTGCTTATGCTCTTTTCTGTTGGTTCTCCCTGTTTTTTTGCAGGCGGTGCATGTCTTGTACTGCTATAGAAATATATGGAGAGGGACAGAAAAATGATTGCCATAACGGCAATCGCAGCAAAAAGGCTGCTCCAGCCATTGGTCATTGTATTGTGGTTTAGTTTTGTCTTCCTGTTCCTTTTATTGCGTTTTGGATTTTTCATCGTTCTTCCCCCGGCGATTCCCTGCTACGCTGCACAGTCGCGATACAGTCCTGGACCATATCCTCGTCACTGATCATATTGCACAATGATTCATTCAGCTCATCTAAGGCCCTGCTCTGGACCAGGCTGTCCATGCAGCCCTGCCTCAACCCCTTAATCTCTATCTGCTCGCATAACGACTCATTGTTATCATCCATTGCTATATTCTCTAGTACAACAGCCCTGCAGCCCTTGATCCCTGCCTGGGAATGGATGCTGCTGCAGAGTTCGAGATTGTTCTGCTCGACCGCCCTGTTGTGTGTTATAGCATCCTGGCAGTTTTCCATCTTGGTTTTGCTCATTACCTGTTCGCACAGGGAAATGTCATTTTTCTCATTTGCGATCTTGACCATAGCATCATCCATGCAGTCCTGCTTTTCAGCCTCACTCTTTATCTGTGCGCATTTGGCCAGGGGAGACTCGTCCTGCTCCTGGACTGAATTGTTGGCCTGTCCGGAGACAGAATCAGGATTATCCCTGATAGAGCCTGTAGTATTGAAATAAAACACTATAGAAACGATGATCAGGATGAGAAGGACCCCTCCGGCAGTGATGTATACTATCCTCAACCTTTTGCTGCGCCTCTTACGCAGCCATTTTACACGTCCGATATGCCTGTCGATCTCAGTTATGTCATGACCGCCCATAAGAAGCTCAGATATTAGTGAGTCTTCTTTTGTATCATGGACCATGTTTTTATCTATATACTTCAGGAGCTTCTGGTCAAAGTCCTCTGTTTCCTTGCTCATGATGTTTCCTCTTTTTTCTCCGGGACAGGGTAGGCAGTCTTTTATTCCCTCGTGAATATGGTTATGTATGCACTGTATAGTTTTCCATCGACATCAAACCTGTATGTCCCGAGGTAATAGCTCTGCGCATCTACAATGTAGGGCATGAGTCTGATCTCTGCGAGTGTCTTGACGATCTTCGGATGGTAGCCTTGATTGCAGCATGTGATATCATAGCTTGTGTTGTATGTTATCCGCCAGCCGAGCTCTTTCTGGTCGCAGGCATCTTTCATGCTGCGGCCGTCATTTAAGACAACGCTGTTGTTATATTTGCAGCCGTTGATACCATCGCAGTCAGAATCGCACCTGAATGTGTACCTTTTAAAGTCCGGGTCGTACTCTGCCCTGCTGCAGTCTTTTCTGCAATCCTGCGAAAGGTCAATCTTTATCAGCGGGAAATCCCTGTCCTCGCTGAAGTTTACAGTAGTGACATAAGATTTGTAGCCGGCCTTGCTTACAACGATGTTATATACGCCAGCAGGCACTTCCATGGCGAAGTTGCCTGAGGCATCTGTAAGCATATTCCCTACTGGCCATACTGTGGAGATGTCCTGGATGCTTACGTTTGCATTTGCTGAAGGCTGGTAGCTTCTATCCTCTGTCTCTTCCTCAACATGCCCTGTAACAAGGTAATTGTCATGCGAGCAGTTGACAGCCCCGGGCTGGGCACGATAGACTATTGACATGCTGTCGTTGCAGCAGGCCGAAAGGCCTCCTGTCGTGACGTAATACTCATCATCGTCATCTCCGCAGCACTCTGTCTGCACCATATTTGCAGCGTTTTCATAACCGCCGAAGAGGCTGCCTTCTCCTTCCTGGACCCAGCATGAGCCGAGAGGCTGGCCTGGACAGCTGAGGGCTGTTCCGGCAGGGTCAAGGGCAAAACTGCAGAATGTAGGGTTATCATCAGCATCATGCCAGTCGCTGTCATCCCCGTATCCAAGGCTTCCGTTGTCGCATATCTCCAGGTCTCCTGTCGCGAGGCCGCTGTCCTCTGTCTCGCCAATGTTATGGTAGCTCCTGTCAGCATAGCACATGTTGTCATCCACGCATTTTCCGGACAGGTTGCAGCATGCTGCCGAATCTATACTATCCTTAAGCGGGGAGTCTGATTCATATAGCTTAAACTCGTTTGCGTCATCGCCGCAGCAGCATGATGTCTGAATGCCAGCTTTTGCCGGGTCGCAGTCATCCCCACCAATATTCCAGAAAGCCGGGCTGCCCATCGTACAGTTGCAGTCATGCTCGTCTGAATCATAGCTTATGTTGTAAAGAGATATCGGCTCTGAGTAGTTATAGTGGCCTGTATCCCCTGGATAAGTCTCATTTACCCAGAATCTCCATCCCATGCTGATGTTGCCCTCTTCGCTGCACCATTTGGGATTGTCAGGCGTGCCAACGTCCTGGGTGCAGTTCTCATCGCCCGGGTTATACGGGTCGTTGCTGCATATTATAGTCCAGTCCTGGATAAGGTCACCGCTGCTATACCATATCTTCGATTCATGGGCTAATGGGGCCACGGTATCGGCTCCGGCAGGCATTATACTGCAGAATAGGAAAAGAGCTACAGAAAACACTAACAAAATTGGCCTCTTTTTTCCAGGTAAATGCATATTTATACATACTTTAGTCAGGTTTATTTAAATAGTTTGCTATAGCTGTGATACTTATAGGCTGGATATGCTAAAAAAGAATATTATGGATACTGCCTGCCTGCTTCTACTTGAGCCATGAAAGCTCATCATAGCATGCGTCCTTGTTGGCCAATTGTTCACAAAGGCTCTTGTTGTGCATCTCCGGGGCCAGATGGACGATGCACTCAAACTTGTTGTCCTCATCAAGGCTGAGGCACAGGTCCAGGTCGCCTGTGACCACAGCGAGGCATGATTTCCTTTCGCCCTCGTCATTTACCTTTTCGCAAGATGCCCTGTCTTTCTTGTTCAATGCATAGTCAAGGTAGCACCAGTCCCTCTCACCAGCCAGCTGTTCGCACAGCTCAGGATTATTTTTTAGGTATACACTGCATAGTGTTTTTCTGGCCTGATTATTGATGCAGTCGCAATAGCTGATGTTCTGGGTTATCAGGGCGATGCAGAAAAACTTGTCTGCGTTTTCCCTGCCCATGCACTGGCTGATGCTCCCTCCCAGGTTATCTGTGTTGCAGATGCTGTTGTTATCCTCAGGCAGGCCCGCCATGTCCCTGTATATCGGCTGGCAGTGTGCTTCCAGGGTAAACCTGCTCTTTCCCGGAGGCATTATCTCCTCCTTCTCGACCTTCTTTGCAGAATGGGGCTCTATCATCCCGATGTCCCAGCTTTCATGCCTGTTTCCCAGGGAATAATTGACAGCACAGTCTGCGGCTACGTCATACTCATTGCGGACATAGAAAGTGACTATATCCCCACCTTTGTCAGTACTTCCTGTGCTTATATTTTCTACAAAGACCTTCTTTTCAGGCAGGGAGCGGTTGCCTCCGCTGAGCGAATATACCAGAAATATGATGGCCAAGACAGCTGCTGCAGCAAGCAATGTCCATATCAGCAGGTTGTTTCTCTTTTTAGTGCTCTTTTTTCCTTTTTTTGTTATGTGCTTTTTCGCTGTTTTCCTGCTATGCTTCCTTGCACTCTTCATTATATGTCTATATTCAATCTGAAAGTTTATAAATTTTGTTTTTATGTTTGTATGTGTATATTCTTATGAAAAAATATCTGTTTTGCACTATCAAAGAAAAAATCAACTTTACAAAGCCGTGGTTATACCAGTTTTTTTGTCGTCTTTGCTACCTTCCATATGTAGTGCTTCCTGCCTGTCAGAAAATCAGCATATCCGAGGAATCTTGCCAGCCCTTCAAGCAATGTTGCGTATAGTATAACAGGTATAGCTGCTTTGCCTAATATTCCCTTAGATTCGCCAAGTACCCTGGTGTTAGACGCAGTCGCGACCTTATATCCGCTGCTTTTGGCCAGCTCGAGATGGCCGCAGTAGATCCTTCTCCTCTGCCTTAGAAAATCAGATACTGTCTCCGGCCCCTTGTTATGGACTATCGCATCAGGGACATAGGCGTGCCTGTATCCTTTTTTCATTATCCTCATCGCGATGTATTCCTCATCGACTGCGGTGTTCCCTATTGAGCCAAAGACTTTCCTGAACGCGATCATCTCCCCGAATTTCGGCCTTTTTATGGCCATCCTATGGTGCAGCATGTATTCAAGCCTGACTACCCCGCCCATCCATCCATCTGCCCTGACAGGCACAGGATGGCCGCCTGCAATACCAATCTTTTTGTTTTCAAGCGGTGCGCAGAGCCTTTCAACAGCATCACTATCAGGCTGGGTGTCTGCACTGATAAGGACAAGGATATTGCACCCTGCAGCCCTGAGAAAGTCGTTTATGACAGATGCCTTCCCTGCCCTCTTCTTGTTGTCTATAAGCCTTATACTGCTGTCTTTTTTGCTCCAGTCACCAGCAATCCCGGCAGTCCTGTCAGTGCTGCCGTCGGATACGACGATGATCTCTTTTATCTTTACCTTCTTTAGTTTCTGGGTTGTAAGTGCCTTTAACAGGTTGCCGATATTGTCCTGCTCATTGTAGGCCATCACCCCTATTGATATTTCCATTTTTTGGGTTTATTAATCATGTGGACGCTTAAAGTCAGTTTGACACTATGTGCATTTACTCTTTTCTTGATGGTGCTGAAGAAATTTTTCCATTTATCGGCGGCTGGTTCGGCTTAAACACGGCACTGCGGGTACCTGCCGAACCAGCGCCAATGAAAAAATTTCGACTTGAGCAGCCTTTCGGGCTTGCTTGCTGCACCTGAAGGAAAATGTGCAACACAATAAAAAAATGAAAACCATATCAAACAAAATAAAGCCATTGTTGGCCGGATTTTTTCCTGACACGAATAAAATAATGTCAAGCTGGAATCTTTATTTAACAATATGTTAAAAATTCCACTTAATAAATGTTTTCAGTGCGTTCATAGGGTTCATCAGCAGGCTCGGTGTTATGGAGCACTGCGAGGTGCAGTTTTTGCAGAAATCATAACTATTGTTTTTTCTGCTGATTTCAATTGTTTCATTGGAAAAATATCTCTTCCTTATCTCCAGCGCAGAGGGCTGCCTGACGGGCTTTACCTCGCACGGCAGGACAAAGCTCCCGTCAGGCTGGACATTTATAACTGTGTCTGTCGCCCTGCACTTAAAGCCATTGCTTAGCGCATCAAGGAAAAAACCCGGTGTTATGACATTGTTGTATCTGCGGCTTACTCTCTTTACTGCTGAAACATATTTTTCCAGCGGGATGCCAAGATGCCTGATATCAGCATCATTATTGCCTGAGTCTTTTGTCCTGTAATTGATAAACAGCAAAGGATCCATTGGTATGAAGCTTATGCCCACACCGAGGTTGGCAGCAAACTCAGCCATCCTGTCAAGCATGCTGATGTTCTCAGCGTTGACAACGCAGTTGATCCTTGTTCTTATGCCTGATTTTTTTAATGCCCTTATCCCTGCAACCGCCCTGTCAAAAGCGCCTTTTTGGCCCCGGAATTTATCATGCTTTTCAGCTTCAGGAAAATCAACCGATATTATCATGAAGTCAAGATAGTTTTTAAGCTTAGCCGCGTACTTCTCTGCAAGATAACCGTTGGAGTTCATTATTGTCTGGAATCCGAGGCTTTTTGAATATGAGACAAGCTCTGTTATGCCATCTCTCAGCAGAGGCTCTCCGCCTGAGAAATTGACTGTTGATGCGCCCATTTCATAAACATCCCTTATTATCTTCTTGAAATCAGCCGTAGGAAGCTCTTCTGTATGCTCTTTCCATAGGCTGCAGAACCTGCACCTCATATTGCACCTGTAGGTGGGCTTTAGCTGGAGAAGCACAGGAGTCCGGATGCCTATCGTGTTTCTTGCAAGAGCGTGGCCAGTCCTTGCCAGGGGCTTAAGGGCTCTTGCCATCGTATGCACCTGTCTTTTTCTTGAAGAAGATATTCAGGAGCTCAAGAAGCATTTCAGGAGGGTGGCGCCATATGACGATCCTGCTGTCAGGCCTGCTTATCCATCTTACGCCGACCTCCTTGATAGAAAACCCGGAGAGCTCTGCAAGCAGTAGAAGCTCTGCATCAAAAAGAAAGCCGCTTGCCTCTGTCTTTTTTAATATGCTCTTTAACTTATCTGCATTGAACAGCTTGAAGCCGCACTGTGTGTCATTTACACCTAGGTTCAGGATGCGCTTGATAAGCACGTAGTTTGCCGATCCGAGGATACGCCTTGTCCTTGTGACATCCGTGACCCTTGAGCCCTCTGTCCTCCTAGAGCCGAGAACGATGTCATTGTCCCTGTGTTCCCATAATTTTCCGAATTCCTCTATAGGGACCGCCAGGTCAGTGTCTGTCGCCAGGATATATCTGCCATCTGCCTTGAGAAACCCTCTTTTGAGGCTGATGCCCTTCCCCATGTTCCTGTTGTTCCGTATCAGCCTGCAGCCAAGCCTGGCGGATGTCTCTGCAGTCCCGTCAGAGCTGCCGTCATCGACGACTATTATCTCATGCCCTATACCCATATTCTGGAGAAACTGCCTGATCTCCGGGACATTGCTGGCAAGATACTTCTCATGGTTATAGCTCGGTATCACAACGCTGAGCATGATGCTGTTGTCCATAGAGGTGTGAAACAATGTTTGTTTAAAAAGTTAACTTATATGTGCCTATGGCTCAGAATAGATAAGTTGGCATGATTGTATCACATCAGCTAAAAAACAAATTATGGGCGAAAACAGGTATTCAATGCCTTGTTTTTAATAATCTTTTGCCTGTTTCTTTTATCATATACTTCATGAGATAAAAAAGCTCAAATTCCAGGGAGAAATAGATCGAGCATGACCTTGTGCAACTAGAGCATATGTTTTTTCTTGCATTTTTTCTCAGATTTTTATATGTTTTGGCATACCAGATAGCATTGATGTCTGTATCTTTAATATTGCCGTATGACAGCGAGCTGTCCCTGCCGCAGATGAATGCATGCCCATCTGCATCAATACTGATTGAGTGATATAGCAGAACACATGGAATTTTTCTTTTCTTTCCATCCAATACCCTAAAATAATCTTTCCAAAATGCAGAATTTCTCATTCCAATATCATTTATAGGAGAATATTGAAAAAAATCATGAAGCATTTCATTATTCTCATCTGTCTTCAGCAGATGTTTCGAATTAAAATTATGTAACAGCGGTTCTCTTGTCACTTTCCCTTTCTCTGGAATTACTACCGGAGAAAAAGTCAATGGGAGATCGTGTTTTTTGGCGAATCTCTGGATCTCATGCAATTCTGATGCGTTTGATTTCTGCACAACGCAGTTCAGGTTCAACGTGAATATCGGATCATCCTGCATCTTTTTTAGAGCAGATATGGTCTTCTGGACCTTTTCAAACGTTCCGGGAATACCCCTTATGAAATCATGCGTCTTTCCAACGCCATCAACAGATATCATCACATTGAAATTCTTTAAGTTCTTATAAGATGGAAGAGACCTGATCTGTGTTACTTTTTTTACAATAAGGTCGGTATCTAACCCGTTGGTCCCTATCCCGAAGTTCTTTAATTTAGGGAGCACGGAAAATGACATTTCAATTATATCGACCAGGTCTTTCCTCAATATTGCCTCTCCTCCGCTGATCGCTAATGTCGTAATGGAGTCAAATAATGGGTTACTGAGAATCTTCTGAATTTCTCTGGTGTTCAGATCCGGATAATTGTTTTCCTTCCAGATATCACACATGATACACCTTGAATTGCATTTGTGTGTAATAAAGAATTGTAGATAGAACGGTTTAGGCGTATATATCCTACCGGCAGAATGATACCTTATCCCATCGATCACCCTTCCGATACTGTAGGATGGTGCGCTTAAGAGCTTCCGCAGAAACAATGCTTTTTTTCTCTTGGTCATATTCCCATGATTTAGTCTTTCTTTTGGATTGTGTAGGGGTCTGATCATGATTTCAAGACAGCCATTTTAGTTAATATGATGTGAAAAGTCAATCGAAAACTGACCACCCCAGGTGAAACACAGGGTGGGGTGTGCTCGCACTGCGTGCTTGGGTCAGTTTTCTCGGACCCTGAAAATTCCACTCGATTAGACCACCTGTCTAAGACAGGTGGAATTATCAGATTTAAACGAAAAGCATTTATATATTTTATGATTAGAATCGGGGATGGTAGAAACTCAGGAAAACAATGAATATGAGGTTACAATAGAGCTGCAGCTTACCAGGCAATGCAACTATGCCTGCCCATTTTGTTTCAGCAAGTCTCTCTCCTATGATGTTAAAGAATGGCTCAAGAAAAAAATACTTAAAAAAAAGATTATAGAACATTCAGACATAGGTGAAATAGTCTCTAAGATAGAAAGAACCAAAAAGAAATGCCTTATAGGTATAAGCGGGGGAGAGCCTTTCCTGTTCCCTGGGTTCCTTGAGTTGTGCAAAAAGCTGACTGACAAGAACCATATATATATCACAACGAATCTAAGCCATAAAAATGTCTACACCTTTGCAGAACATATCGATCCGTCAAAAGTCAGGTTATTACTTATATCCCTGCATATACTCGAACTGGAAAAAAATAACCTCACCCAGGATTTTGTCGATAAGATCAGATTCCTTAAAAAAAGGGGCTTTAAGACTGAGATAGTGTATGTGATGTATCCTCCTTTGTTTGACCGTTTTCTTAAAGAATACAGTTTTTTTAAATCAGAGGGAATCGAGATCACCCCAAAGCCGTTTATCGGGACATATGATTCAAAAAAATACCCCTTATCCTATACAGAAGAGCAAAAGGAGCAAATTTCAAAATTTCTTGATGATGATCATCAGGCATTATTATATAATGATCCCAATTATGAGGGCAAGGTCTGTTCTGCCGGCAAAAAAATGATCATCATAAATAATGATGGACATATATACCGGTGTTGGGGGGAATGTGACGGGAGACTGAGGCCATTGGGAAACATTCTTAAAGATGAGATAGAATTGTTTCAGGATGCGACTCCTTGCAGGGTTAAACACTGTTCCTGTGTCACTGACGGGTTGAATTATGTTATTGACAGGTGACTCCATATTCCGGCATAACTTGGCGGCCGGCAATTGTCGCTTCTCTAACCTCATATTGAGTTGACGATAAACCTGGTTGTTTTGATAATCTTCTTTAGGTTATACATGATTATGATGGTGGTAACAATAATAAATGACCCTGTTGAAAACAGCGGGTTCAGGATGATGTCTTTGGAGTATATGGCGATGGTCGAACATATCAGTAAAAATGCTGAAATTACCTTTATATGGTCCCACGATGATATTTTTGTACTGCTAAGTTTTGCAGAATAGTGTATCATCGACAGTGCAAGGGACGAAAAGACAACAAAATATGCAATGATAACACCCGAGATCCCCAGGAAATAAAGCAGAGGTATCTCAAGGGCGAGGAATATCATCAGGTTAAACGCATAGATAATATTCATTTTTCTGATATCTGCAACAAAAACAAAATTGCTCTTTGGCAGGACAGTTATCCAGAATAGAGTGATTGATGCCATTATGACAAACAGAAAATAATACCCTTTCACCCTATCTCCAAGGACCAGCAGGAATGCTGACTTTCCGATTGTAAGAAGAAAGACCATAGATATTATGAATACAAATGAAAGCAGGTACGTTACCCGTTGTATTATCTCTCTTATCTTGCTGTAGTTATCTTTATCGATCTCATGTGAAAATACAGGCATTATGTGGAACGACAATGAATAACGCACCTCTCCTAATCTGGATAAAAGAGAATAGAATATTGACAAGACACCTATCGATACCTTGTCAAGGAAAAAGGTTGAAATAAAAAGTCCGCCCCAGAACAACACCCCGCCTAACAGATCAGCGATATAGTTCTGGAAAGCAAACTTCTTAAACGCTTTCAAGAACAGCTCAATTGAAAAAAAGTACTTGATAGCCACCATGTTTTTATTGATATAATGATACAGCAAAAACAGCTCTATTGCCTGCTCAAAGAGTATCCCAATCAGTATCGAGATTACGCCAAGCTTAAAGACAAACAGCAGGGTTATTGCCAATAAAAACTCAGCGACCAGGCCTGTTACAAGAATCTTCTGGATTATCTTTTCCTGCCTGTTTGCCCTGATAAAGTCAGCGAGGAATACTATCGTGCGGTTGAGAGTGAAAATAAACAGCCCTAAGATGTAAAAGACCAGTAAATCCGGATTATCATATACCTTATTTATTAAAAATAGGATTATCGGAAACGGGATGATGATAAAAAGCAGATTTGAAAAAACAACAGAAGAGTGGAGGGTATTAAACATATCGGCATACAGCTTCTTCCTGTTTTTTAACGCATCGCAATTGTATTTGACCAGTGCCAGATAATAGGAGAGGTTAAATCTTGTTATGATATTGAAAAAGGAGAACACCAGGCCGATCACAGCATACCCTTCTAAGCCCACAGCCCTTATGTAGGTTGTTATGAAAAGAAAACCCATGAGAAACTTGAAAACCAGGCCTGATGAGATGAATAGTTCATTCTTAAAAAATTTTTCTTTCATCTGTATCTTCCTTTAGTTCATTTGGTCCGGGTTTCCAGGTGAAACGAGGCTGTTATTAAGGATTTTCTATCCATTGCTGTATGACAGGCAGTACCTGTCCTCACACCATTTCATTTGTTTTTTTATGGTTCCTGCCTGTCGGGATCTAAGTATTTTGTTGATTGACTGCGTGTTTATGTTACCGATCGGCTTTTTTTTCCTGCATAAAAAAACATTGCCGTCGAGTGCAAAAAAAATGATAGACTGGGGCCAGTTGCATGTTACACTATCTCTAGACCTTTTGCTTATCAGTTTTGAGATATATCTTTTATTGGTCTCTATGTTCAGTTTCAAAATGTTTTTTGCCTGCCCTGAAATAATATCCATCTTTTGCGTATCAAACAAAGGGCTGGAGTGTTCATGAATCTCTCTCGTATGATGGCATTTTAGGTCTTCCTCAAGCTTGATTCTGAAAGGGATCTCCATCCTTTCGGCCAGCTTTGCGGTTTCTAGTATCTCTGAAAGATTATCATCGGTTATGGTTAGTTTCAGGCTGATCTTTATCATTGGGTATCGCTTCCTGATATGTGATGCAGTTTCAAGGAGCCTTTTTTGCGAACCTCTCTTTCCCCGTATCCTGTCATGTGAATAAATGCCATCATAGCTTATTGTCACCGACAGCCTTTTTTTATCTGCCGTGCTCAGAAATTCAAGGATTCTATCCTTATAATAGCCGTTTGTGCTGATATTTATGTATGATTTTGGATGATGACGCTTTATGGCGGCATAATATTCTTCAAGGTTCTTAATCATGAACGGCTCCCCGCCTGTCAATGTGATGTTCTTGGCATTTTTCACGCCTTTATCCTTAAGAATACTGCTGAACAACTCGATGCCAAAATCCTTTTTTAGTCTCTCTTTCCATATATCACACATGGAACAATTAAGGTTGCACCTGTTTGTAAGTTCAAAAATCAGGTTTTCTCTTTTCTTTAAGAACATTGGTCTG
>CAZPXC010000010.1:35767-36906 GCA_964590935.1 uncultured Methanosarcinales archaeon | reverse complement strand
GTCAGCCTTGCTTGTGGCCTGATTCTTGAGGAAATTCAGCTTCTTTGTCAGATCACCGAAGCCACCGGTAAATACTATCACCAGGACTACAAGGACTATCAATACCAGTGCCGCAACAACTATCGTGTTCAGTGTCAGCTCGATTCCTTTTTTTGATCTCATCCTTCATCACCTTTCTCAATAAGATATTAATTATTCAATTTGCGATCGCCTTATCTATCGCCTCTTTAAGCTTTAATGGAAGGCAAAAATCTGTCTCTGGACAGTATGTTCTTGGGTTTGTCGGGTATAACTTATAATTGAATTGCCACCAAGCCTTCTTGAGGTTAAAATTATTTTCTTCTGTAAATTCAGCCTTATCAAGGATCCTTAGTGTTCCCTTTTTCGCCAGATACAGTATGTAGATGGGCTGCTTATCATCAACCTTGCTTTTTAACAGATAAACTGTTCCATAATCTGGATTATTCATGACAGACTCTTTCCTTAAATTACTGGGATTAAGGATATTCTTAAGCTGATCAAGGCTGACTTTGCTATCAGTATATTTGGTCGTGTCATGCAGAGCATCGATAAAGGCTGTAGGGAGCTGGTCTGGTTTTCCTATGGCTGTGTAAACCGCCTTATAAAGATCAGATGGCACATATATGCCATCAATGAGCCTGTCATCCTGATTTAGTTCAAGTCTCATCGCCGGGTTTTGCAGGCCAAGCAGGGTCTTACCAAGGGTTGAGCCAGACAATCTAAATGCCTCCAGGTATGAATATACCTTTGTGTCATCATCAGGCAAAGTATATTGTAGGACTGAGAGAGTCCCTTCTTTTTCTGAAAACAGCAGATAGAGGGGCTTGTTCTGTATCGTGGCTTTGAGCAGGATGAGCTTGTTCCCGTCTTGGTCATAAAGCGAATCCTGCATCTCTTCTAGGTTGCCGGGCTGTATCATTGCCTTAATATCATCAATACTGACATCGATGCTTGTGTACTTGCTCTTATCTCTCAATGCTGTATTGAAAGCATCGTAACTGGTTGAAGGATTTTTATTATTATCAGGCGCCTTTGTTTTCCAGAAAGTAAGCTTTTCAAACAGTGTTTTTCCGCTTGTATTGATCCATGATACAGAAGGGCTAAAAAGCAGCAGCAGA
>CAZPXC010000010.1:0-35757 GCA_964590935.1 uncultured Methanosarcinales archaeon | reverse complement strand
TTTTGTTCCCCATCTTCAAAAGATATTACTCAGCCAATCTGTAAATTCCTGCATCTTGCCGCCTGATGCTGAAATTATAAGTATCAGTACGATCATGCTTGCCAGTATAAGAATCGTCATAACAAGCCAAAATGGTACATCTGCTTTTTTATCCATATGTCATCAACTTAAATATAATTGATATATAATTATTATCATTTATTGCCCTGGGCCACAGGAAGCTCAGTGCAGTCAAGCTTCTTGAGGTTCTCCTCATCATACGGTATGAGCATTACTGCTGACTGCCAGTCAGCAGGTTTCTCTGAGCCAAGGTTGTAGCCTGCGTCAGCGCCGGCGATCCCTGAGCCGACCGATACCAGCATCACTGCCCCTAATTTTGAGATGGTCGGTTCAGGAAGTATAAACAGAATGCCGGCGATTGTCGTAAGCACACCGGTACCAACGCCGCCGCCGAGTGCTGCCCAGGTTTTCTGGATATGCCTGTTCTTTGAATAGACAAACATGATGCCATAATCATTGTCAGTGTCAATCTCGATATTGTCGGACATCGATATCTCCTTCACCTCATCAGGCGACGTCGGCATGCCTACAATATACTGGGCAAATGTCTTGTCCCCGCCGTATTTTTCTGGTATATACTCATCGGTGAGGAACTTCCGGAAGTCTCTGATCTTCTGGCCTTTGGCGTCTCCCTTGAACTCGATGTGGGAGCAGAGCGCACAATAGGTGCCATCACCGCCAAAGAGCTCAAACTCATTCGCTCCAAACTTCCAGAAGCACTCTGCCATCAGCAGTGCTGTCTTGTTCATTATCACATGGGGATCGCCGTTATCTATCTTGTCCATGGTAGGAGGACACTTTATTGAATCTGCTGCATCAATCCCCTTCACATGGGCCGCTGCATTCATCTCAACACTCTCCCTGCATATCTTCGGGTCAGCGCGGGACTTCATTATATCAAACACGTTCCCAAAAAAAAGCAGAATGATCAGAAATGCCAGCAGCAGAAGTACTAGATATCCCAAGATTCCCATCCCGTGCGCTTGATCATCCCCAGGCATTTTAGTTGTAGATATACTCACAGCGTTTGATCATATCATCCATGGTTGAAATCATGATATAGTATGCATTATCTGCAGCTTTGAGTTTGTTGTTAAGCATGTTTGGTTTAAAGGCATAGAAATATATGACATAATCTTTTTCAGTGCTAAAATCAGTTACGTCCTGCTTAAGAGAACCTTCATTGGCATCTATGATGTGCTGGCTCCATGGGAGCTTTTGCTTGAGAAGAGTCGCATATACTGGTATGCTGATGTTAAGGTACTTCATGTAGGTTATTTCCTGATTTGGGATGTTATTCTTAGTGAGATATTCTGTCAGCCCTGAAAATGTCTGTTTTTGCGATATATCCTTGAAACTGACCTGTGAGCATATTAGGCAGACATAGCGGTCATCAATTACTGCATCATGGCCGAAAACATCAAGTTTTCCAGCACCCATGTTATCCCAGCACCTGTAAAGCTGGTCGGCCAGTACCTGATCCACTACGTAACTGTCAAGTTTGTCAAACTTGCTTGTCTTTTTACCATCTGGCTTTTCCCAAACCCTGAAGTTATCACCATTAACCTCAACATGATCATCATAAAAGTCTACAGTCTTGCGCGGGCATTTGATCTCAGTGCTGTCTGAACTTACTAGCGGTATCTTTTTTAATGCTGAATGCTGCAAGACGCTTATCTTGCATATCTGGTCCTCGGATTTCCCCCAGACCATGTTATAAATCGGTTTTATGCCAACGAAGAGCACAATAATGATTAAAATAAAGAGGATTATCGTGACTGTGTTTGATATCGTGGCTTTTCTCATCCTAATATCGCCGTTAGTTTGTCCTTGACTATAAAAAGAAGAAAAATCAAGACAATAATAGTCAAAATGATTATGATCATTGCCTCAGTTCCAAGCTTGAAGCCCTTCCTGTCCATACGTAAGTTACTGTTGTGATTCATATATAAAACTTTGTGTTTGTCTGGAGAAGGAATTCAGGAGTTGAATATTAACCTAAACAACGTAACGGGCAATCGTTTCCTCTGCTCTCTCTTCCATCCCTGCTGCAACCTGGCCGTTCTTATCAATAGCTGCTGCTCCTGCCTTGCCTATCTTCAGGTATATATAATCGCTCTGGTTCTTGTCGACCAGCAGGACATTGTTTTTCTCTTTATAAAGGATGATGCTGTCTGTCTCCTTTATCCTCCTGAAGCCATCGATATCCTCAATCGGGAGCGCTGATGCATTGAACCCATAGTCATGGAGCACATCCTTCAATGGCATCTCGCCGAGGCTGCCAACACAGCGGCCGAGAATAGTATAACCGTTCTTGTAATGACCTGTCACCCAGACACAGTTCAGGCCGCATGGATTATAGATGCACACCTCATCCTTTTCAAACATGCTGCATGAAGGGTACTTGGTGCATGTTGTGCAGTCAAGAAATACGCGGGAGCCTGAAGAATATACAGGAACGCATCCCCTGCTCATCCTGTCCAGGCACTCTGACTCGCCAAGCTGGGTGCAGCCTGTCTTCAGGCCGGGGATCAGGTTCGATCCTATATTTATGCTTTTTAGCTTGGCTACAAACGAATTACCTGCATTGTCGGGCCATGAGCCAGGCGGCACGACCGCAATAATTATGGCAGCAGTCGTAAGCATAAAAAGCAACAGGTAGAGCCAGCCGAATGATACACCTCTTTTTTCCAGCCTCATTTTTCCGTGCTAAAATAACCTAATTGATCCCTGGATATTTAAATGTTTTCGTAATATTTTTAAAACAGCCTGCATTTCCCGGGACTGAGTAGGATAGGCTGGGGGGCCAGCTCTCTCCTGTCACTGCAAATGAGCTTCAGGCAGGGCCGAAGCTCGGTGAGCAGCGCAGCTCGTGGATATTAGTCTTAACCCGGACAATGAGGTTCTGTCCTGCAGGACTTGCTTTTCTAGGAACCAAGTCAGGCCAGGAATGGAGCAGCTTTAACTATTAAGGCCGGTGCTTACAGGGTAGCGGAACTGAGGAAGGGTTAAGGCCAACTAATGTTCATGGGTTGCGTCCATCTCCGGGCGTTCCTACTCATTTTAATTTTGATCATAAAGAAAAAGAGGCACCCAAACAGGTTATAAGATGAAAAAGATCAGATATTCTAAAGCAAAAAACCGTAATGTTAAACAGGATCCTGCGTCTTCTAAAAATATGAATAAACCTGAAATGAAGATACTTTTTATCTATCCTGAGTATCCAGACACCTTCTGGAGCTTCAAGTATGCATTGAGATTCATCTCAAAAAAAGCAGTCAATCCTCCCCTGGGACTGTTAACAGTTGCTGCGATGCTGCCAAAGGAATGGAAGAAAAAAGTCATTGATATGAATGTTGGGAACCTGAAAGATAAAGACATCGAATGGGCAGATTATGTATTTATCAGCGCCATGGCTGTTCAAAAGGATAGTGTTAAAGAGATTGTTGAAAGGTGTAAGGCCTATAATGTAAAAATTGTTGCTGGTGGTCCTTTATTTACCGCATCCCATGAGGATTTTAATAATATTGATCATCTTCTCCTCAATGAAGCAGAGATTACTTTGCCATTGTTTCTGAAGGATTTAAAGGATAACTGTGCCAAGCACATCTATTCAACTGATGAATTCCCTGATATAGAGAAGACGCCGATCCCGTCTTTTGAGCTTATCAAGATGAGAAAATATGTATCCATGAACATCCAATATTCCAGAGGGTGTCCTTTTAATTGTGATTTTTGCGATATAACAGCCCTTTTCGGCAGAAAAGTAAGAACAAAGGCAAAGCATCAGATCTTGTTTGAATTAGAAAGGCTGTATCATCTTGGATGGAGGGGAAATATCTTCTTAGTCGATGATAACTTTATTGGAGATAAATATAAATTAAAAGAAGAAATTTTGCCTGCAATAATTAATTGGATGAAAAAGCATAAATACCCTTTTGTGTTCACAACAGAGGCTTCGATAAACCTTTCTGATGATGAAGAGCTGATGCAGATGATGGTTGATGCGGGATTCAATTCTGTCTTTATAGGGATCGAGACCCCGGATGAAGGTTCTTTGGCAGAATGCACTAAGTTCCAGAACCAAAACCGTAACATGGTGAGCTGTGTCAAAAAGATCCAAAAATCCGGCTTAGAGGTTACAGGAGGCTTTATCGTCGGCTTTGACAATGATCCTCCTTCGATTTTCCAAAGGCAGATTGAATTCATTAAAAAAAGCGGGATCGTTACTGCAATGGTCGGGCTGTTAAACGCCCCTAAAAATACCAGGCTTTACTCTCGCCTTGAAAAACAGAATAGATTGCTGAAAGATATCTCCGGGAGCAATACTGATTTATCGCTCAATTTTATTCCCAAGATGGATTATTCAAAACTTATTGAAGGATATAATGAGATTCTCCAGAAGATCTATTCTGCCAAACCATACTATGAACGGGTAAAAAGCTTTTTAAGAGATTATAGGCCGCCAAAAAAACTGCGTTTTCACTTAGGGCTCGTTCGTTTCCATTTCGGCTATTCAGGAGCGCTCTTTAAGTCTATGTGGTCTATTGGCCTAAGAAATAAAGGAAGGAAATACTATTGGAAGCTCTTTTTCTGGTCGTTGTTCAGACGCCCGCGCGTTTTTCCGCTCGCAATCACATTTGCCATTTACGGGTTCCATTTCCAAAAAACCCATGGTGTATATGCGTAAAATATCCTAAAACAGGGCTGACATAAAATTCCCTTTCTCAGATAGGAAAGCAAAATCCACAATAAATTTGGAGATTTATCCGGATCCTTGTTAATTCATGCCAGCCTATCAACGCCAGTAATCTCACAAAGAAGACAGCCTCTCCAGCGCTTTTCTTGTTTTCTTCAGATCAACAGGGAACTGTCTTGCATAATGAAGAGCAAGCTCAGCTGCATCATCCTGTGACAATGACCCGTTATTCAGGTAACCGCTCTTTTTGGCATAGCTGATCACCTGGTCAGATACAGAGCTCTTGTTCTCGATCATATCATAGAGCGGCCTTATCATCCTGTAGTACCTTTTCGGCGTAAGCGACCTGGCGAAACTGAAGAACTTTTTCGTGTAGGAGTGCATATCCTCATGCTCATAGCCGAAATACGCGCTCCATGGCTGGAGCCTGTTCCTCACATAGCTGTGGGGCGGGATATAAAGAACCCCGTTCTCTATCTTGAACGGCTCATTTACTGCAAAATCTGCAGGGACGACTTCTATGAACTCCCTCTGGATCTTTTTCAGGCAGAACTTCAGGAGGATGGTGACAGCGACGATGACAGATAGGTAATTCGCGCTCATCCCCCTCTGTTCCAGCGTGCCGTGCTTGTTAAGCTTGACAGGGTTCCATGTGATGTCAAGCTTGTTCGGGTAAAGCCTGTCGAAGTCCGCGCCTGGATCAGCCTTTTTAACAAGCCTCTCCCAGCGCCTCCAGCGCCTGGCAAGGCTGTCGAAGAGGTCTGTCGCGGTCTGCTTATATGGCGGAAGCCCGCCGACCTGCTGCGCCTTTCCGTAAAGGCCTTTCTTGTACCTCAGCTTTTTCCCGCCCCTGTAAAGGATCATCCTTGAATCCTTGCAGTAGTAAAGCCCCTGGTAAAATGGGGAAGACTGTGTCAGAAGGGTCAGCGCAGGGTCTATCGCGATCTCAAAATTGTAGGATGAGACCATGGAGTGCTCGAGCTTGCTCTTTTTCAGCAGCCTGAGCATCCTGCTCTTTGTATCGAACACGCCCTTCGGAAGGGTGTAGTGATGATGAAAGCCTGTTACGCTGCATGCGATTGCGATCCTGTCTGTCCCGAACACCTTCTTCTTGACAGAGTAGGAATCAGCCCTGTTCATCAGGGGACGGAACCTGCCTGGATACGTGGCAAACGGGTATATCATAAGCCCACTGTCCTCGCACACCCTGCCTGCCTTTTCCAGCGAATCCGCAAGGTTCAAGGCAGGGTTGTATGTTTCCACATCAGGATACGAGCCGAACTCGATCATGCTCCTGCCGATCTCAGAGGTGACCTCAATACCTGGATGCAGCTTTTTTATCCTGGCGATGATGTCCGACGCCCTGCTTGATATCCTCCCTCTTTTATTGATAAGATGGAATTCTACCTCTATGCCTGTCTTGGACCTTTTCAGTATCCTGTGTCTTTTTTCCTTGCCGTCCTCCATCTTTTTAGCCATCGATGTCAAATATCCCGGTCAGGTCTTTTGAAAGCCTGTCAATCTTCATTTTCAGGCTTCTTGTCCTGTTTTTGGACATATAGAGCTTCTTGTTTATCTCCATGGAACAGATGAAAAGATTAGGGAACTTCTGGCTGAGCCATCTCAGGATAAAGCCCCCCTTGTAAGGCGAATTGAGCTGGACAGGGCTGTAGCCCATCGCAGACATCTTGCGCTGCATGCTCTTTACAATAGGCATATAGAACGGCGGGATGTACCTTGTGCCGAAGCTGATTGCCGGCCTTGATTTTTTGTCCTTCATGGAATGGCCGTCAAAAACTATGTTGAAATTATAGGTGTCCAGCAGCCTTGCAAGCGTGAAATAGAACTCCCGGTACCCTGCAAAGATATCATCGGACTCAGCCTTGCTCAGCTTCTCTTTCCATACTATGTCCAGCCATTCCTCGGAATTGTCAGCATAGATAGCGTTGGCAAGCGCCCTGTTGAAATCAACAACGAACCTTGACTGCTTGTTGTCTATCCATATGCCGCCCTTCTCAAGCACCAGCCTGCAGTATATCCTGTGCGTATCGATATCCTCTTCAAGATACCTTTCCCTATTTGATATGCTCAGCTTTTCCCGGATGCCCGCAGGCACCCAGGTTCCGGAATGGATGGTCATCAAAAGGACATTGAACGAGTTTTTTTTGTAATTATCGTATATTACGATGCCTCTCTTGGTGATGGTCAACTTCAGCTCCCTGTATGCAGGGTAGAGGCGCTCGAGGTCCTGTTTCACAATATCATAGAGCTCCCTGTCATAGAAGAAATTCTTGAAGTAGAGCTTGTTCCTGTCCCTGTAGAACTCATGCAGCGACCCTGACAGGAACCTTCCCAGGACCTTGTAGCTCTTCAGCAGGGCGATGAAATTAAGATGCGGATCCTCTTCGATCATGTTGACTATCTTGTTCATCAGCTTGAAGAGGAAGAACCTTTTTGAGATCCCGATCGTTATAGAGGTCGTGCCCGGCCTGATGAGGACCGGGCTCAGGTTCTCGATTATATCGCGGAACTTTTCCATTTATCTTAAAAAATGGAGCACATTAATATAATTAACCCAAAAATCCAGCAGATTCTATTCCTCAACCAGATCATCCTTTGTCTTGGCGACCTCCTTTAGGATGAAGAGTGTCGCGATGCCATGGACTATCCTGAGGATGAATTCCAGTCCTGTCAGGAAGAGAAGATAATATATCAAATATTCCCACATCGACGTGAGCTGTTTTGCCACCTCGATAGAATCAGCGATTGAAAAATACGATATGTCGATAAGAAACACGCCCAGGAGCGCAAAAGGGATCATCTTTGCCAGGTCCTGAGAGAGGTTCTCATTGTAATAAGCTGTTATCCTGACAGCTGCGACTATAGATGCAGATGTTATTAGGATCGTACCGGGGTCACGGTTTTTTGATAATACAAGAAGCAGGACAGCAAGGACAGCAAACCAGAAGAATACGAAAAGAGGTATAAGTACAAGATTCTCCAGCACATAAAAGAACGACCTCATCAGCTTCTTAACAGCACCCTCGTACGCATCATAGTACTTGTGTGTCTTTAGCTGGAGTATGTCCTTCCTTGCGAGAAACTTATAAAACTTGAAAACGAATATCGAGTATATGGTCATGCCCACTATGAACAATAATAGTGGCTTGGCGCTGGTTATGAAAGCAGTCAGGGAGAAATTAGAGAAAGAGAATTTCGACAGCGCGCCTGCAGACATGTTTATCGCAGATATGTTGAGCCCGGCCATGCTGATTGTACTTTGTTTATAATGTTTATAAATTTTTCTTTTGTAATCATGAAGTTGTTTGATGGATATATTTATTATTATCAGGAAAAAACCAAAGTTTTATCATGAATCCCCACTAACTGAAAAATTTACAATGGTTTTCAGCAATATTTAAAAACAAACCCGGTTTCTGGATTTATTATGCAGGAGTTCCAGTATGAATTAAAGATGCCGAAAGACAGGGTTGCAGTACTCATAGGCAGGAAGGGAAAGATCAAGAAAGAGCTTGAGGAGAGCACAGGCACGAAGCTGAGCATCGATTCCAAGGAGGGCGATGTGTTCATAAGAGGAAATGACGCGCTGAAGCTCTATACTGCAAAGGAGGTATGCACGGCAATCGCCCGCGGCTTTAACCCCGAGGTCTCCCAGCTCCTGCTCAAGCAGGACTATTCATTCGAGCTCATAAGGATGGACAATTTTGTAAAGACCAAGAACAGCCAGATCAGGCTCAAGGGAAGGGTTATAGGCAAGGAGGGCAAATCACGCAGGACCATCGAGACGCTGACCGAGACAAGCATATGCATATATGGTAAGACAATCGGTATCATAGGACGCTCTGCCAATGTCAGCATAGCGCGCAGGGCTGTAGAATCCCTTCTTTCAGGAAGCCCGCATTCAAATGTGTTCCACTGGCTCGAGAAGAACAGGAACGAGCTGAAGATGATGGAATTCGAGGGAAAACGGGATGACGCAAAAAAAACTGGGTGAGCAGAAGGTATCAAAGATAAAGGCTGTAGAGCTTGCCAAGGGGCAGAGAGAGATAGGTGTAGCCGAGTTCTTCAGCAGGAACAGGCACCTTCTGGGCTTTGACAACAAGAAAAAGGCACTTCTCACCACTATAAAAGAGGCTGTTGACAATGCGATAGATGCATGCGAGGAGGGCAATTTCCTGCCCGAGGTGCAGGTCGAGATAATCGACATGAACAATGACAGGTTCAGGGTCATCGTTGAGGACAACGGCCCGGGTATCGTGAAAAAGCAGATACCCAAGATATTTGCCAAGCTCCTTTACGGCTCAAAGTTCCACAGGCTGAAGATGAGCAGGGGGCAGCAGGGCATAGGCATCTCTGCCAGTGTCATGTACGGCCAGCTTACTACAGGGAGGGCGGCAAAGATAATATCCAAAATCGCGCCGAGCGAGCCTGCGCATTATTATGAGCTCAGGATAAACACCCAGAAGAACAACCCGGAGATCGTCAAGGAGGCCATGATGGACTGGCCAAAGGAGCACGGCACAAGGGTCGAGCTGGACATCGAGGCGTCGTATGCCGGCGGCTACCAGTCAGTTGACCAGTATCTCAAAGAGACTGCCATCATCAACCCGCATGTGACCATAATATACACCAATCCCAAGGCACAGCAGATAATATTTGCAAGGGCCACTGACCAGATGCCGGAGGAGGCAAAGGAGATAAAGCCTCACCCTTACGGAGTAGAGCTCGGCGTACTGATGAGCATGCTCAAGTTCACCGAGTTCAGGACCCTGCAGAGCTTTCTTATGAACGAGTTTACGAGGGTTGGCTCGGGCACTGCCAAGCAGATATGCGAGAACGCGGCCCTGCTCCCGGGCATGAAGCCGAAGAAGCTTTCCAGGGAACAGGCAGAGAAGCTGGTCGATGGGATAAAGAAAACCAAGATAATAGCGCCGCCGACCAACTGCATCACCCCTATAGGGAAGGACCAGATCGAGAAAGGGATGAGAAAGGAGATAAATGCAGAGTTCTACTGCGCCACGACAAGACCGCCGTCTGTATACAGGGGCAACCCGTTCATCGTCGAGGCAGGCATCGCGTACGGCGGTGAGCAGGACAGGGAGGGCACAATAAACCTCATGAGGTTCGCCAACAGGGTGCCGCTTCTGTACCAGCAGGGCGCATGCGCTGTTAGCAAATCCGTAACCTCGACCAACTGGCGCCCCTATGGGCTGAGCCAGAGCTCACACGCCCTGCCAGTCGGCCCGTGCACTATCCTTGTCCATATCGCATCAGTATGGGTGCCGTTCACGTCCGAGAGCAAGGAGGCAATAGCCCATTACCCTGAGATAATAAAGGAGATAAAGCTTGCGCTTCAGGAAAGCGGAAGGCTTCTCGGCAGCTACATCAACAAGAAGCGAAAAGTAAGGGATGAGTTCAAGAAGAGGAGCTATATCGAGAAATACATACCCCATGTTGCAGAAGCCCTGGAGGAGCTGCTCGGGAAAAAGAGCATCGACAGGGCCAAGGTCGAGGTCATGCTGCGTGAGCTGCTTGAGAAGAAACGGGGCAAGCTGGACGATATGGAGTTTGACCCTGGCAAGAATGTTGAATATGACGAGGAGCTTGCGAGGATAGGAAAAGAAGGAGAAAAAGGAGAAGAGCCGGATGAAGGCAAGGGTGAGGAAGAATGAGCAGTAAGACGATCATCGGGATAAAGAACATTGCCGCAGGTGTGCTGAACAAGATAATGAAAAAAAAGACTCCGTCGCTCAAGATGCCCATCAGGTCGCTACATAATGTCCGCTACGACCCAAAAGACGGCTATTTTGAGCTAGCAGGCAAGATGAAGGAGAGAACCCTTACAGCATCGACTGTAAAGACATTTGCCCAGAGCCTCAAGGTCATGAGCCTGTCAAAAGAGCTGATCGAGACCAGCGATATCGCGACCAAGAGGGAGGCATACTATGTAAGCAAGAACTGGGGCGATGCCAGGTTCAACGAGCAGCCTGAATCCGACACGATAATGGATGATGTCGAGGCGATGATGATGGTCAACAGGGAGCAGATTGGCTTCATCCCCGAAGAGAAAGGAGGAGATATAGCGGGCAGGCTGGTCGTCATCGACAAGGACCAGGACAGCGGGAAAGAGATAAGGATCGACTGCACCAAGTTCGGCTCCGGCGCATACTCAATACCGAGCGCAGTTGAGGAGCTGAAGTTTGAGACCAAGGCCAAGTTCATCCTGGCGATAGAGACAGCAGGTATGTTCCAGCGCCTTGTAAAGCACAATTACTGGAAAAAGGCTGACTGCATACTGGTATCCATGGGCGGCGTACCCACGCGGGCATGCAGGCGCTTTATAAGAAGGCTGAGCGATGAGAACAAGCTGCCTGTTTACGTTTTTACAGATGGTGATTTTTACGGCTACATGAACATATACAGGACACTGAAGGTCGGCTCAGGAAACGCAGCGCATATAAACCAGTATTTCTGCGTGCCTGATGCCAAGTTCATAGGCATAACCCCTGAAGACATAACCGAGTACAAGCTGCCCACGCACCCTATGAAGGATGTTGACATAAAGCGCGGCAAAGACGCTATAAAGAACGACCCTTTTGTCCACCATCACAAGGAATGGCAGAAAGCGATAAAGCAGCAGATAGCGCTGAAGAAGAGGGCAGAGCAGCAGGCACTCGCCAAGTGGGGGCTGAACTTCGTTATCTCTGACTACCTGCCGCAGAAGCTGAAAAACCCCAAGAAATGGCTGCCATGAGAAAATTGCTATGGTTTTCTTGATTTTAATTACCATAATATTTATATAACTCCAGATACATATATACAAAATACATGAGAAAAACATTATTTGCCATGGTGCTGGTTCTTGGCCTATTAATAGCCGGCTGTACTGAAAATATCAAGGATATCAAGAATACTGAGCATGTCGGCAAGACAGTGACTGTCTATGGTACAGTGAAAAACTCGATAAAGCTGGGGCCCTTGTCAGGTTTTAGTCTCGTGGATAGCCAGAATGATTCGATATCTGTGAGCAGCGATGCCCTGCCAGCTGAAGGGGATAGGGTTACTGTCAGAGGAACCCTTATAAAGGACACCCTTTTTGGCTATTATATCAAGGCAGAAAAGATAGTGTAGTCTTCATTACCAAGGCTTCTAGAATAAGTAGGATAATGTTCACATCTGCTCAAGCCTTTTTATCCTTTCTGCGATAGGCGGGTGCGTCGAGAACAGGTCAGTCACAAAACCCTTCTTCTTCCTGAAAGGGGTCGATATGAACAGGTGTGCGGTCGCCTTGTTCGCCTTGTCAACAAGAGGGTCAGGGTCCTTTGCTATCTTTTTCAGGGCGCTGGCAAGCCCGGGAGGATACCGTGTCAGGGTAGCTGCGCTCGCATCTGCCATGAACTCCCTTTTCCTGCTGATGGCCATCTTTATCAGCTGGCCTATTATCGGTGCAAGGATCGCCAGTACAAGGCCGATCGCGATAAAGATAATGGCAAGCTGCCCGCCTCCCCTGTCTGAACTGCTACGCCTCCTTGCTCCGCCCCAGAAAAAGGACCTCAGCAAAAAGTCGCTGAGCAGGACCACGATGCCCACCATGACTGCTGCCAGCATCATGAACCTTATGTCATAATTTCTTATATGGGACATCTCATGAGCAAGCACGCCCTCAAGCTCCTGGCGGTTCATCACCTTCAAGAGGCCTGAAGTTACTGTGATAGAGGCATGCTGCGGGTCACGTCCTGTTGCAAATGCGTTCATCGCGCTGTCATCTATCACATAGGCTTTTGGTGTCGGGATCCCTGCTGATATCGCAAGCCCCTCGATAGTATGGAAAAGGTACGGGTATTCTTTCTTGGTCACCGACCTTGCGCCTGACATCTTCAGGATCATGCTGTCCCCTGAATAGTACCCGATCAGAGAATATACCACAGCGACTATCATCGCGATGACCACGCCTATGTAGATGTTGTTGTACATAAGGCCGATAACTGTGCCAAGCGCTGATATGAGGATAAAAAAGAAGAACAACAGCAGCCATGAGCGAAGCTTGTTGCTCCTGGTCTCATCAAATGATATTTTCAAAGGGCATCACCAGGAAAAAAATTAAAATTTTACCTTGACGTTCTTTCTCTCTTCCTCTGCAGCCTCGAACATCGCTTCCTTCTTGAAGTTCATCATACCTGCAAACATGTTGTTTGGGAAAATCTGTATCTTCGTGTTGAACATCATCACGATGTCATTGTAATGCTGCCTTGAATAGGCAATCTTGTTCTCTGTGCCTGTGATCTCCTCCTGGAGCTGCATGAAATTCTCGTTCGCCTTGAGGTTCGGGTAGTTCTCAGAGACCGCAAACAGCGACTTCAGGGTGCTGGAGAGCATGTTGGACGCCTTTGCAGTGTCCCCGACAGTCTTGGCAGACATTATGGCAGCCCTCGCCTTGGTGATGTTCTCCAGCACTGTCTTCTCATGCTTCATATATCCCTTGACAGTCTCGACCAGGTTCGGGATAAGGTCGTTTCGCCTCTTTAGCTGGACATCAATCTGCGCCCAGCTGTTCTTCACCTGGTTCCTCAGCCTTATCAGGCTGTTATACATCGCAATGATAAATATTACAATAACCGCAACAATACCGCCTATGATCCATCCCCATACCATCTTTTCAACCCCCTTGTTTTGAATATTATTGCTCCTTTATCTAAAAATACTTCATTTAATCACTGAGTACTATAGCATGCCGTTAATCTGCAAAGTTTAAAAATTTAATGTTTTTATTTGGCAAGCTTCTTGAGTATCTGCATACTGGTTTTTTGATGGTGTTTGAGAAATTTTTCCATTCACAGGCGGCAATTCGGCTTAAACACGGTGCTGAGGGCCCCTGCCGAATTGCGCCTATGGAAAAATTTCTGTTGGAGTAGCCCGTCGGGCTGGCTTCCAGCACTTGAAAGAAAAAGGGCAACAACAGAAAACATCAGAATTCCACTCATCGATGATAAATGGTCTAAGTGGAATCTGATGTGCTCGAAAACCACCATGTGAGTGGAATTCTGAGCATCAAAAACCACTAGGTCCTGTATGGCTTACAAATCCATGATACCTTTATAGATGAGTGGTTTTTGACAAATCCAGCCACGGCCGGGCGTAGCTGACCGCGTTCCCCTACAAAGTAAGGAGTTGCGGGCCCAACTTTTACAAAGTTGGATCAAAGGTAGTGGGACACAAGGTTCCACACCGTGGCTATCAGCATTAATTTGAAAGCCACGAAGTAGGGCTTTATGCCCTACATTGCGTGTCAACCGAGCGTAACCAGTTGGTGTAATAGGGCATTTTCCGAAGGAAAATGACCGTCGAAGCCGTGGGTGGCTGGATTTTTTCAACACTGCCAGCCTTGAAGAATATTCATTAAAGGCCTACTAATATTTATGCTAATCATTCTTATTGGAAGAAGCCTTTTTTTCTAAATCTTTATAAATGATGCACGATTCTTAAGGCCAATATGGCACTCGATAAACTGGGGGATTCGCTGAAAAACACTCTCCAGAAGATTGCAAAGGCGGTCTTTGTTGATGAGAAGCTGGTTAATGAGCTGGTGAAGGATATCCAGAGGGCTCTTTTGCAGGCTGATGTCAACGTAAAGCTGGTCTTTGAGCTGAGCGAGAAGATAAAGAAGAGGATCCTCAAGGAAAATACCCCTGCCGGGCTTACCAAGAAAGAGCACCTGATACACATAGTCTATGAGGAGCTTATAGATTTTCTTGGCGGTGAGGGCTACAAGATCAACATAGACAAAAAGCCCTTCAGGATGATGCTAGTGGGCCTTTTCGGGAGCGGAAAGACAACTACTGCAGGAAAGCTTGCCAAGTTCTTCAAGAAGCGGGGACTTAAGGTAGCGGTGCTGCAGACAGATACCTGGAGGCCTGCTGCATATGAGCAACTCAGGCAGCTTGCCCTGAAGACAGACGTCCCGATGCTCGGCATAAAGGGCGAGAAAGACCCAGTAAAGATAATAAAAAAATTCGAGCCTGAATTCAGGAAATATGATGTGGTGATAGTCGATACAGCAGGAAGAGATGCATTGAGCCAGGAGCTTGTCGATGAGCTTAGCAGGATAAGCAAGCTTATCCGGCCGCATGAGAACCTGCTGGTCCTCAGCGCTGATATAGGTCAGGCTGCAGAGAGGCAGGCCAAGCGGTTCCATGAGACCTGCAATGTCAGCGGCGTCGTCATAACAAAGCTTGACGGCACTGCCAAGGGCGGCGGTGCGCTTGTCGCCTGCTCGATAACTAAGGCTCCAGTCAAGTTCATAGGCACTGGCGAGAAGATAGGGGATATCGAGGAGTTCAGGCCAAAGGGCTTTGTGGGAAGGCTGCTTGGCATGGGCGACCTTGAGGCGCTGCTTGACAAGGCAAAGGATGCTATGACCGAGGAGGATGCCCAGGACCTTGGAAAGAGGATACTGAAAGGGGATTTCAACCTTATAGACCTCTATGAGCAGATGCAGGCGATGAAAAAGATGGGCTCGCTGTCCAAGATAGTGGAGATGGTGCCGGGCATGGGCCAGCTCAAGCTACCCAAAGATGTGCTCAATGTCCAGGAGGAAAAGCTGAAGAAATGGAGGCTGGCGATGGACTCGTGCACAAGGGATGAGCTCGAGAACCCAGATATAGTCGACAGGTCAAGGATAGAGAGGATCGCGCATGGCTCTGGCATCCCGACCTCTGATGTAAGGGAGCTGCTGAAGCAGTACAGGATGTCAAAGAAGGTCGTAAAGATGTTCAAGGGCAACTCCTCAAAGGGTATGGAAAGGATGATGAAAAAGATGGGGGGCCTCAAGGGCATGAACCTTAAGGCATAGGTGGATATGATGGATAACAAGAGCGAAGTCCAGGAAAAGTACATGGAATTCCAGATGGTCGAGCAGCAGATAAAGGAGGTCTCGCAGCAGATCCAGGAGCTCGACAACAAGCTGATGGAGCTGGAATATATCAAGATGTCGCTGGATGAGGTAGGCAGCATAAAGAAAGGGAGCGAGATACTTGCTCCGGTGAGTTCAGGGATCTTCGTAAAAGCAGAGATCAAGGACAACAGCAGGATGCTGGTAAATGTAGGCGGCAATACTGTTGTCGTCAGGAGCATCTCCGAGACCAAGCAGCTGATAGACGACCAGCTAAAGGAGGTCGAATCAATGAGGGACAGCCTGCTTATAAAGTCACAGCAGCTTACATCCAGGGCTCAGGGTATTGAGCAGGCACTTAACAAGATGATAAACGAAGGCTGAAAAGAGGTTACAGGATGTTTAAATTTCTCAAGGACAAGCTTAAAAACGCCATAAAAAGGTTTTCAAAGGACGTCGATGAAGAGGCAGTAGAGGAGAAACCGGAAAAGAAGCCGGAAGAGGAAGAAGCTGAAGAGATTAAAGAAGAAGTGCATGCTGTTGAAGAGACTGCCAAGGATACAAAAGAACCGAAAAAACATGAAGAGCAGAAAAAGCCTTCTGCTGAAACATCCCTGGAATGGGAACCTCCTATCGAGAAAAAAGTAAAAAAGGCAGAAGAGGTTGCCAGGGAAGAGACGCCTGAGGAAGAGAAAGATACTAAGGCTGAAAAGATAGACGGCGTGAGGATAACCTATTTTGTCCATGGCACCACGACTGACAATGAAAACGACCTGGCCACAGGACAGGAGCCTGGCGAGCTATCTGCACTTGGAAAAAAGCAGGCAGCAGAGCTTGGCAGCCAGGCTGAAACAAGATTCGACACTGTATTCTGCTCAGACCTGAAGAGAGCTGTTGAATCGGCAAGGCTTGGTTTTGAGGATGCCAAAATAATCACAGACAAACGGCTCAGGGAGATCGACTATGGGGATTTCACAGGAAAACCATGCTCTGATTTCAAGAAAGATCTCGTAAAATATATAAAGGAACCTTTCCCTTCAGGAGAAAGCTATACGGATGTCGGGATAAGGATTGCGGATTTCTTGAACTATCTTTACAAAGATTATTATGGCAAACATGTCGCGATAATCGCCCACCAGGCACCACAGCTGGCCATTGAGGTCCTGCTGAAAAACAGGACATGGGAGCAGGCGATCAGCGAAGACTGGCGCCTGAAAAAGGCATGGCAGCCGGGATGGGACTACAAGGTAATCCATGAGATAGAAGAGGTCAAGAAAGAAGAGGATACGACCGAGGAAAAGGCAGTGAAAGAGAAGCCGGTGCCGGCAGGTGAAGACCAGGACATAGATATCGAAAAGCCGGTCGAGATAGAACCTGTCAAGATGCAACCCCAGGATACCGGGGAGCAGGAGATTAAACAGGACATCAAGGACACCAGGGATGATAAGGAAAAGGGTGAGAAAAAAAGGGGCATCTTCGGTATGATAAAAGACAGGGTGACCAAGAGGTCGCTTCCAGAAGAGAAGTTCAACAACCTGTTCTGGAACCTGGAGGTTGCGCTCATGGAGAACAATGTTGCCATGGACGTCATCGACAAGATCAAGAACGACCTTAAGGTGAACCTTGTCGAGACAAGGATCACGATCGGCAAGACCGGCGAGATAATAAGACAGTCGCTGGAGAAGTCGATAGACGGGCTGTTTGACGCCGACAGGATACAGCTGATCTCAGAGATAAGGAAGAAGAAGCCGTATGTCATGCTCTTCGTCGGGGTGAACGGGGCTGGCAAGACCACGACGATCGCCAAGGTTGCCAGGCTTCTTCAGAAGAACAGCCTCAGCAGCGTGATCGCCGCATCTGACACATTCAGGGCTGCAGCCATGGAGCAGCTGGAGGAGCATGCAAAAAATCTTAATGTGAGGCTTATCAAGCACGATTATGGCTCGGATCCTGCGGCAGTGGCATTCGACGCTGTAAAGTATGCCCAGGCTAAAGGTGTCGATGCAGTCCTGATAGACACTGCAGGACGGCAGCACAGCAATACCAACCTGATGGAAGAGCTCAAGAAGGTCGCAAGGGTGGCAAAGCCCGACATCAAGATTTTCGTCGGCGAGTCGATCACAGGCAATGACTGCATCGAGCAGGCACAGCAGTTCAATGACGCTATAGGCGTCGATGCCATAATCCTGTCAAAGGCTGATGTCGACGAGAAGGGTGGTGCAGCCATCTCCATATCCTATGTCACAAAAAAACCCATCCTGTACCTGGGCACAGGGCAGGACTATGACTCGCTGCAGGAGTTCGACAAGAGCATCGTCACGGGCAACCTCGGCCTGGCTTGAGAGATTAGCTTTTTCTACCCGCTTTTGAAAATCTCATAGATATATATGAAGAAACCGCCCACATAGAACACGATGGTCAGCGTCAAGAACAGCAGAAAATACAGGCCTATGATATAGCTATCATTGCCGAAGCTCTGGGTGATGGCGTTGATATAATAGCTGCTTGTGTCGATAAAGAAGAAGAATATGTAAAGGCCGAAGGAGAGCAGCATTATCCCGACAGAGCCCAGGATAAGCCTGGTCCTGGCCCAGCTGCCAAGGCTAAGCGCAAAGACGATTATCCCCACCAGGAGCGATATTATTATTACAGACACAAGGGGCAGGCCGGCGGGTGAGAGGCCGTGAGTAGTTATATCGACGCCGACGATGCTGTTTGACGACAGCCTCCCAATCGTAAATACAGGCGAAAGAAGTATGCATGCAACCGAGCTGAAAAACACGCCCAGGACTACGGATGGGATATCTACAAATTTTTTACTGAATATGATGTACCATATAAAAGCGGGCCCTGCAAACACCAGCAGGACAGCTATGATATTAAACAGATAGACATAGCTTATGCCCAGTTTGTCGACCATACCCGCTGAATGCGAGATGTCCATAAAATACAGGCTGGTCTTTTCCGGGCTGACAAGGTCAGTGAGGCTGAAAACAGGCGTGTGCCCTGCGCCCAGGTAACTGAAATACATGGGGTCATGGATACCTGTAATGTACGGGACGATAAAATTCCCAATGTCTGTCAGCATGTGCAGGACCAGCATCCCTGATATGCCGAAGAGGATCCCCTCCTGGCTCTGGAAAAGGCTGATGAACCTTTCGTAAAAACTTTCGCCGATGCTGCCTATCCTGTATATTATGTTTTCAGGGCTGAACCTCTTATGGTGCTTTACCCAGACGAGGAGATAGAAGAATATTCCTGTGACGAGCAGGGGCGCATCTATGGCCAGCCCGAGCCATTCCATCATTAGGTTGAAGACCGCTATATAAAAGAAGTTCAGCACGATAAATATTATAAGTGCCCTGCTCATGAGTCTGCCCAGGCTCTTGGGCGGGTCACCCTCCTCCCTGATAACATGCATCAGGCTTGGTGCGGTTATCTTCTGTCTCAGGGCAGAATAGACAGCGATGAATATGAGCAGCACGAGGCCGGCGATGACTGCAAACCTCTCCAGAGATGCCATATTGTCGATGAGAAGATTGTGCCATCTCTGGATAAGGTATCTTGGCTCTATGAGGAAGAGTGCGCTTCCCATGTCATTTGTGACCCGCGCATATATCTCGTTTACGTGCAGAGGGATGCCAGGGGTTATCGTAAAGCTGCGGGTAAGGTTGTCCATCGCGCTGCCTACAGGGATATTCTGCAGCTTTCCCAGGTCGACACTAGAGAGCGGCGATGTGATGTTCACTATCTTTCCGGGGATGGCTGATGCCTGTACAGGAAATATCCTTGCCCAGTAGCCGGCCCCTTTCAGCTGCAGCTCCCTGATCGCTGTGACCGAGAATCCAAGTATATTCTTGAAGCTGAGCATAAAATAGGAGATCACGATAAGAAAATCGCTTTTCCTGCTACGGGTCCCAAAAAAAAGCCTGCTCAGCCCGGCCTTGTAGAGGAGGTACCCCATCGCTGTGAGCGATATTATCTTTTTCAGATAGTCAAAATCAGGGTTGATCATCTCAAGAAAGTCAAAAATATTAAGGACAATTATCCCCAGCAGTATCAGTTCCTCGACAAACTCACTCAGATATCTTAACAGCCTCAAGTTGCATTCTGCCCCCTAGATGAGCTTTCTCTTGAATATTATCCTTGAACTTCCAAGGTAGATGCTTGATTGCGCATCAGCAGGCGGTGATGCTGAGTACCAAACACCTCTTTTTTCATAAGGCTCAACTATGAAATTGTTCGATTCTGTGGTCACCCACTGGGAAAAATTCCCTGAGTTCTCTATCTGGACGAGAACAGGAAAACTGTTGTTGTTGGATATTATGACCTTCCGTCTTGACTCGGTTCCGGGATATACTGTCCCGAAATGCAGGGCATCCCTGTCAGTGTTGAAGCCTATCGCGGATCCCACCTTAAGGTCCATCGCAATCTCTTCGGCCTTTATCACGATGAAGCCGTAATAAAATGCAATATACGAGAATACGAGTATCACTGCGATACTGAAAAACAAGACCAGCTTATGGAGCCTGCTTTTTCCCGTCATGCCGTTTTCTCCTCCAGATAAAGATAAAGTCAAGAATTATCATGATCAGTATGACCAGGAGCAGGATGTTCGTAACTGATAACAGGTCTGAGCTGAAAAGACCTGAAGGCTCATCCTCGGCAACTGTACTGCTGCCGGTGACCGGATTTTCCTGTGAAGATCCTTTGGCAAGCACAGACAGGACCACGCTCTTAATATTTGTCTCATTCCCGTAGTGCAGCGTGATATTTCCCTTATAGTCTCCCGGGGCAACACCAGAAAGGTCCAGGTAGCCGGTCAGCCGCGTCTTTTCCCAGCGGTCAATATCGACAGTCGGTGTGGTGACACTGCCTTTTATGCCTGAAAAGGCTGCTTGCCCATAAAGGCCCTCTATCTTATTGTTCCACCTGCTCTCGATGTCTATGTCAAACTGGTTGATCCTGCCTGAGTAGCCGACAGATGTATAGTTGTTTATCCTTACGAGCAATGTGCCTATCTTGAACAGCTCAGATGCTGAGGTCTTGTTGCCGTCATAGAATAGCGTGGCATCTGCCTTGTAATATCCTGGTTTTAGGCCGGTTGTCTCAAGGGTTGCCGGGAAATTCACTGTTTCCATGCTCGCTATCGGCTTGGTGGCTGTGTAAAGGCTGTCGATGTAATTGGAATAATCATCAGCACCGTATACGTCAATCCGGGCATTTGCCTTCTTTACATCCTTGTCACCGTAGTTTTTTGCCCTGACAAGGAGCTGTATCGGCTCATTCTCGTTTACATCCTCTGTTTCAAGGTTTATCGTGACATACTTATCAGGGTACGGGACAAACACAGAGAGCTTGTGGGGGATGCTTACAAGGACCTGGAGCCCGCCATTCTCGTCTACCTGCCCCTGCCTTGCCCATATCTTTGTGAGTATCGAGCCATACATATCCAGGCTCTGCGGGAGATGAAGGTTATAGGTTAGGCACTTGGTCTGACTTGGGCTCAGGACAAACTGATCCTGAGAAAGCGTGATATAGTCCTTCAGCGGGCCTGTGACATCCATGACAACAGGGAACTCATAGTCCTTGCTGTTCATGATGCATATCGTGTAGTCCTTATCAAGGCCCGGCTCGAACTGGACACTGTTCCTCGCAGTGATGCCAAGAGAATAAGCATTAAGTGACCCCAGAATAAAAAAAATTAGACACAAAAAAAAAACAGTTTCATCCTTAACCGTCCACACCATTGTCTTCTGCCTGTAGGTTGATGGTTGCTGTTGATTCTGTTATCTGCGGCGTATCTGCAGGTATTGTAAGGTTGAACTCGATGGTCATCTTGTCGGCGCCAGAAGCGAATCCAAAGCCCTCGCCCTTGCTTCCGTTGCAGAGTGTGTAGTTTATGTTCTCGGTTATCGAGTACCATTGGCCGGTAACATTGTTCCTCAATGTCCCGTTGCAGCCATTCTCACTACTATAGCCTGAACGGTTGCCGTTCCTCACCCTGAAAGAGAAAACCGGGCTGGTGCCTCCTATAAGAGTGGATGCGTTTTGGTTCGAGCGCATAGTAATATTGAGAATCTCGTTGCCGTCGTTCTCTATCTCGATGCCCTGGCAGTTTCCGTTGACATCCGCGCAGTTATTTGCGCCCGCACCTGCCCAGTCATTGACAGTGTTGGTCGATATCCATGTCTTGCTGGCATTGGGCGTGATGACTCCGAAATTGACATTGGTATTGGTGGTAAATGACGCAGCTCCAGTAACGCTGACGTTTACCTGGCCTGAGGCAACCTGCATGCCTGTTATTCCCCTCAAGCCAAGAGGCCCAAGCTGGTTGAGCTTGTTCAGGCTGATGAACGTTCCCATTAGCGAGATAAATATCGCGCCGACCAGAAGGATGGCGAGGCTCTTGTTTGATATTTCATTTGCCATTATGCTTTCACCTTTTCATTTTTTGATCGATAATGATAATGAGGCTTCTGTGCTCGGCGGCTCTTCAGGATGTGAAACAGAGAGCTTCACGCTCGCTCCTGCCTGGGAACTTGTACCTGTATTAGACATTGCTGTCTCATGGTTAGCAGTGCCAGTGCCTGTGGGCAGTTTTCCCAGCGCATTTATTACTGTGAATGTGCTAAGGACTGAGATAATCAGGGCAAGAACCAACAGTATAGCCAACGCTCTCTTTGAAAAATCTTCCTCCATTCTCTACTTTCCTGTGAATATGCTAATATATAAATCTTTTGTTTATTATACAGTCGAAACCAATATTCTTTTTGATTAATCCCAACAATAGGAAAATTTTTTATAGCCAACTGCCTATACTAATGCCATGAACCGCAGGATATCCTTCTCTGTCATCGCGCTGGGCATATCTTCGATAATAACCCAGATAATTGTCCTGAGGGAATTTCTGGGCATAGCACAGGGAAATGAGCTGGTCTTAGGGATAATACTGGGCAACTGGATGCTCCTGACAGGGGTTGGCTGCTATCTCGCGAAATACGCAGGGAAAGTGAAAAACAGGATAAGGCTCCTCATATTCTCCCAGGCGGTGGTCGCGTTGCTTCCCATCCTGTATATCTATCTCATTAGGATGATGAGGAATGTTCTGTTTTTACCAGGAGAGATGATCGGCGCAGCAGGAATATTCTGGTTCTCATTCGTCCTTCTTATGCCATACTGCATCATAGCAGGTGGGCTCCTGACCATCGCATCAGGGCTGTACAGGACAAAAAACAGCCAGGAGCAGATAGGCCGTATATACTTCATGGACAGCATCGGCGATATCCTGGGCGGGCTGCTCTTCAGCTTTATACTGGTATACCTGTTCAACGCGTTCCAGATAGCCTTTATCATAATGGCTGTCAACCTTGTCGCTGCAATAATCTTGGCAGCCTCTGGTAGAAACAGGATGACAGTATACAGCCTCATGCTTATACTTATGCTTGCGATAGCGGCATTTGGCAGCCTTGACCTAAACGGAGCGAGCATAAAAAGCCTTTATCCGGGACAGGACATCGTCTTCCATAAGGAGTCTCTTTACGGCGACCTTGTCGTCACGCAGACAAAAGACCAGCTGAACTTCTTCGAGAACTCAGTCCCGCTGTTCACGACGGACAATACCATGGCAAATGAGGAGGTTGTGCATTATGCGATGGCGCAGACCAGCTATCCGACTGATGTTCTGCTGATATCAGGGGGTGTTGCCGGAACACCTGCAGAGATCCTCAAATATAATGTCCATAGGATAGACTATGTCGAGCTTGACCCAGAGATAATAAAGATAGGAAAGGAATACACAACCAATCTTGATGATCCCAGGATCAACATAATCAACCAGGACGGAAGGCAGTATGTAAAAGATACCAACAGGAGCTATGATGCTGTCATCATCGACCTGCCTGACCCGAGCTCAGCGCAGCTGAACAGGTTCTACACTGTCGAGTTTTTCCAGGAGCTAAAGAGGATATTAAAGGATAAGGGGATTATCTCATTGTCGCTCAGCTCGTCTGAAAACTACCAGGACCCGGCGACGCGGATGCTGACATCATCAATATACAGGAGCATCAGGCAGTCATTCCGGAACATCATAATCATCCCCGGCGAAAGGAGCATCTTTGTCGCCTCTGACAGGGAGCTGGACTATGGAATTGCGGATCTCATAAAGGAAAAGAGGATTAAGACAGAGTATGTGAACGAGTATTACCTCGTCGGCAGGATCACTGAGGACAGGATAATACAGGCAGAGAAGTCTGCCAACGAGAAAGCGAGGCTGAACAAAGACTTTGAGCCTGTCGCGTACTACTACCAGCTGCAGCAGTGGCTAGAGCAGGATAATTTCAGCCTAAAGCTGTTTCTGGCGCTGTTTGCCGTAGCCATAATCGCCTATCTTGCGTTCACAAGGGCTGTGCCGTTCGCAGTCTTCACGACAGGCTTTGCAGCGTCCTCGCTTGAGATAGTGATCATAATATGCTTCCAGATCCTGTACGGCTATGCATACCAGAGCATCGCGATCATAATCACTATGTTCATGCTCGGGCTTGCGGTCGGCTCATATTTCATGAACAGGATGCTTGGAAAGATGAAAAAGATGGACATGGTCAAGCTTGAGTCAGGGATCGCCCTGTTCTCGCTGATACTTCCGTTTTTGCTCATGACGCTTGCAGGTATCCAGAATACGCTGCTGAACTTTCTTTCTGCACGTGTATTCATCCCCTTCATAACAATGGTCCTGGCGATAATAGTGGGTATGGAATTCCCGCTTGCGGCAAAACTCCATTTCAAGGATGTACCAAAGACCGCTGCTGCACTGTACCTTGCTGATTTCATGGGCGCTTTTGCCGGCGCGATCCTCGTAAGCGTCCTCCTGATCCCGTTGTTCGGGCTGGTAAACGTCTGTTTTATGGTTGCAGGGCTTAATGTGCTCAGTGCAGTTATCCTGTGGCGCAGCTAGGCTCTCGACCTGAGCCTTTCTATCCTGTCCCTCAGCGCGATAGCCTTCTCGAACTCAAGGTTATCCGCAGCCTGCTGCATCTCAGCTGTCAGCCGGATTATCATCTGGGGTATCTCTTTCTTCGGGACGTGCTTCGCATCCTTTATATCGACTGCTTTCTCCTGGATAGGTTTTATTATCGTCTTCGGGGTGATGCCGTGCTTCCTGTTGTATCCTGTCTGGATATCCCTCCTTCTCTTTGTCTCTTCAACAGCCTTCCTGATAGAATCTGTGGTCTTGTCTGCATAAAGTACTACCCTTGAGTTGGTGTTCCTCGCTGCCCTGCCGACGATCTGTATGAGGCTCTTTGCATCCCTCAAAAACCCCTCCTTGTCAGCATCAAGTATCCCTATAAAGCCCACCTCAGGGATGTCAAGGCCTTCCCTGAGCAGGTTGATCCCCACGAGGACATCAAATCTTCGCAGCCTGAGCTCCCTTATTATCTCTGTCCTGTCCAGGGTGTCGATCTCTGAATGCAGGTATCTTGTCTTTACACCATGCTCAGAGAGGTATTCGCTGAGCTCTTCAGCCGACTTCTTCGTCAGCGTCGTGACAAGCGCCCTGTCGCCCCGCTTTATTGCTGCATCTATCTCTGACCTCAGGTCATCGATCTGCCCTTTTATAGGTCTTATAATGACTTCAGGGTCGACAAGCCCTGTGGGCCTTATTATCTGCTCGACAACCTGCCCTGAATTTTCCAGCTCATACGGCCCGGGCGTTGCCGAGACAAAGACCGTATTTCTAAAATATTTCTCAGTCTCCCCGAACTTGAGCGGCCTGTTGTCGAGAGCGCTCGGCAGCCTGAACCCGTAATCCACAAGGGTCTGCTTCCTTGACCTGTCGCCGTTGAACATCGCATGAAGCTGGGGTATTGTCTGGTGCGACTCATCAATTATGAACAGGAAATCGTCCGGGAAATAGTCAAGAAGTGTATAGGGTTTCTGGCCCTTTGCCCTACCGTCAAAATGCCTCGAATAGTTCTCTATGCCCTTGCAGAACCCGGTCTCCTCGATCATCTCGATGTCGTATAACGTCCTCTGCTTGAGCCTGTGGGCTTCTATCATCTCCAGCCCGGGCAGGCGTTCATCGAGCTCATCGCTGATTGACCTGATTGCCCTCTTCATCTCGTCAGCAGGGGTTACAAAATGCCTCGCAGGAAAGATATAGAAATAATCAAAACTGTCCTTTACCTTGCCTGTCACCTTGTCAAGCTCGGTTATCCTCTCTATCTTGTCGCCGAACAGCTCGACCCTTATTACGTCATCCTGGTAGCTTGGGATTATGTCGATTATGTCGCCCTTAACCCTGAACCTGCCGGGCATGAGCTCCATGTCGTTTCTCTCATACAGGATATTGACGAGCTTGCCGAGCAGGTCTGCCCTTGTAGCCTTTTCGCCGCATTTTATCTCAAACGCCATATGCTCGTAATTTTCAGGGTTGCCGAGGCTGTATATGCATGAGACAGAGGCCACGATTATGGTATCCGGCCTTGACATGAGGGATGCTGTTGCAGAGAGCCGCATCTGCTCGATCTTCGGGTTGACCGAGGTATCCTTCTCGATATACTGGTCTGTCTGCGGTATGTATGATTCCGGCTGGTAGTAATCATAGTAGGACACGAAGTATTCGACCCTGTTATCAGGAAAAAAGCCCTTCAGCTCAGTATACAGCTGGGAAGCCAGTGTCTTGTTGTGCGACAGCACCAGTGTCGGCTTGTTTACCTGCGCGATGACATTGGCCATTGTGTAGGTCTTTCCGCTGCCGGTCACCCCCAGGAGTGTCTGGAACCGCATCTTTTCCCTCAGCCCTTTGACTATTTTTTTGATCGCCCCTGGCTGGCTGCCGGCCGGCCTGAACCCGGACTTTAATCTAAATTTCATATTGCTGCAGAAAACTCTGTATAAATATAAATGTTGCCTGCCGATAAGTGCTGTATCAATTTCTTCTTTTGTTTTCATAAACTGACAGGTCAACCGCAAAAGCAAGGGCAAGTATGATCTGTCTCAGTTTCTTATCCCCGACTGAACCCAAATCTACAAGGAATGTATCTGCATCAGAAAACATCTCTCTCCCGACACCACCCCATTTCTTGAGCACCTGGGCAACCTGCTGGCCGTCTATAAATATCCGGTATGTCCATGGATGGGCCAATTTATTTATGCAGGTATATTTCTGCCCAATGTAATCCCATTCAAATCTGTTCTTGAGAAATGCGAACCTGCGCCTGATCTCAGCAAGGGTCGAGCCATCAGCATCTTTGACAACGAAACGAGGGAAAAAGAATGCAAAGCTCTTATCTACTGAGAGCTGTTCTGCCTTGTTTTCATCGATCACATGCAGCTTCAGCGCTCTCATATTCTTCAGGAAAATCCGTTCTGTAGTCCCGCTTTCCTCGTAGGCATAGAACAGCTGCCTGCCGCTTTCATCCAGGACAGAGTACCTGTTCCTGGTCTCAAATCCGGAGAATACCTCAAGCATCTCAACGATCTGCTTGATAATGACCTTATCTGGAAGTTCCATGACCATCACCCATGAGATTTATTGTGTACGCAATGGATTATTAATGTTTTTTCTTTTGTTGAGCAATGTAATCGTTACTATGAAAAAATTTCACTCGCAAAATCAAGAAAAAAATCCGGCAAAACTAAAAAATTATAAATCATCCTTGATTTCGCCAGGCTGATGGACAAGATAATTATCAAGGGAGCCAGGGAGCATAATCTCAGGAATATTGACATTACCCTCCCGAGGGATAAGTTCATAGTCTTCACAGGTGTTTCAGGCAGCGGAAAATCCACGCTTGCATTTGACACCATCTATGCAGAGGGGCAGAGAAGATATGTCGAATCCCTGTCTGCGTATGCACGCCAGTTCCTCGGGCTGATGAACAAGCCTGATGTGGACTCTATAGAGGGGCTGTCCCCGGCCATCTCCATCGACCAGAAGACGACCAGCAAGAACCCGCGTTCGACAGTGGGCACAGTGACAGAGATCTATGATTACCTGCGTCTTTTGTTTGCAAGGGTCGGCACCCCGTATTGCCCTGAACATAACCTTCCTATCCTTGCCCAATCCCCTGAACGGATCGCAAGCAATATCTTCCTTGAAAACAAGGGCATGGTCACGATACTTGCCCCGCTGGTCAGGCAAAAGAAGGGGACCTACGAGAAACTGATATCAGACCTCAACAAGGAGGGGTATGCGAGGGTGAGGGTCAATGGTATCATCAGGAGGACCGATGAGAAGGTAAAGCTTGAGAGGTACAAGAAGCATGACATTGATGTCGTGATCGACAGGGTGAGCATAAAGGACAGGCAGAGGCTTGCCGAGGCTGTGGAGAATGCCCTTATAAAGGGAAAGGGGCTGCTATACGTTGACAATAAGATATATTCCGCGAAGATGGCCTGTCCCAAATGCGGGCTTGCGTTTGAAGAGCTTCAGCCGAGGATGTTCTCGTTCAACAGCCCGTTCGGCGCATGCGAGACATGCTCCGGACTTGGCATAAAGATGGAATTCGACCCGGAGCTCATAATCCCTGACAAATCTTTGAGTATCGCAGACGGCGCTGTGATGCTCTACAGGAACGCGATAGACGGCTGGCGAGGCCAATACCTCGGCGCTGTCGCCAGGCATTACGGCTTTGATGTTTTCACTCCCATATCATCCCTGTCTGATAAGCAGTACAGGATTCTGGTGTACGGCTCAGACGACAGGATAAAGTTCCGCATGAGCATGAAGAATGGCGATGCCCAGTGGAGCCATACCGGCAACTGGGAGGGCTTAATACCGCAGTCAGAGCGACTCTACCAGCAGACCCAGTCTGATTACAGGAGGCGCGAGCTTGAAAAGTTCATGCGCATAAGCCCATGCCCTGCCTGCGGCGGGAAAAGGCTCAACAGCAAGGCCCTCGCAGTAAAGATCGCGAACAGGTCCATAGTTGATGTGACCGACCTTTCTATCTCAGGGTCTATGAACTGGTTCAAGAACCTGAACCTGACAGATAAGCAGAATGAGATTGCAAAGCAGGTCCTCAAGGAGATCAGGAGCAGGCTTGATTTTCTTGACAAGGTTGGGCTCAATTATATCACCCTTTCAAGGAACACCGGCACGCTCTCCGGAGGAGAAGCCCAGAGGATAAGGCTTGCCACCCAGATCGGCTCGAACCTTGTCGGCGTGCTCTATATACTTGACGAGCCGTCCATCGGGCTGCACCAGAGGAACAACCGCAAGCTCATCCAGACGCTCCACAGGCTCAGGGACCTGGGAAACACCCTGATCGTGGTCGAGCATGATGAGGAGACCATAAGGAATGCGGACCATATCGTCGATATCGGGCCAGGCGCAGGGATCTACGGCGGGAAGATAATCGCTGCGGGAACGCCGAAGCAGATCGAGAAAAACAAGGACAGCCTCACAGGGCAGTACCTTTCCGGAAAGAAGAGGATAGAGATCCCAAAGACCCGGCGCAGCTCAGACAGGATGCTTAAGATAATCGGCGCAAGGCACCATAACCTCAAAAGCATCGACGTGAACATCCCCATCGGTGTCCTTACACTGGTGACAGGTGTGTCTGGCAGCGGGAAGTCGACACTGATCTATGAGATACTCTATAAGGCGCTGATGAGAAAGCTGCACCTAAGCAGGGCCATGCCCGGGAAGCATGACAGGATCGAGTCTGACGTGAAGATCGACAAGGTCATAATGATCGACCAGTCTCCTATAGGAAAGACGCCCAGGTCAAATCCTGCAACATATACAAAGGTCTTTGACGAGATAAGGAAACTCTTTTCCCAGACCAGGGAGTCAAAGATGAGGGGCTATAAGCCCGGCAGGTTCTCGTTCAATGTAAAGGGAGGCAGGTGCGAGGCCTGTAGCGGCGACGGCGTCATAAAGATCGAGATGAACTTCCTGCCTGACGTCTATGTCGAATGCGAGGAATGCAAGGGAAAGCGCTATAACCGTGAGACGCTTGAGGTGAGGTACAAGGGCAAGTCTATCGCAGATGTCCTGAAGATGAGCGTTGTCGAAGCCATTGAGCTGTTCAAAAACATTCCGGCGATATACAACAAGCTGGACACCCTGATGCGGGTTGGCCTCGGGTATATCAGCCTGGGACAGTCGTCTGTCACACTGTCAGGCGGCGAAGCCCAGAGGATAAAGCTTACAAGAGAGCTGTCGAAAAAAGCGACAGGCAGGACCCTCTATCTCTTGGATGAGCCGACCACGGGCCTGCACTTCGATGATATCAAGCGTCTCATAAAGGTATTGAACGACCTTGTTGACAAGGGAAACAGCATAATCGTTATAGAGCATAATCTGGATGTCATAAAGTCTGCCGACCATATAATCGACCTGGGCCCGGAGGGCGGTGATGATGGGGGCAGGGTAGTTGCCCAGGGGACGCCTGAGGATGTTGCGAAGAATAAGAGCAGCTATACAGGCGAGTTCCTGAAGTCAGTAATGGCAGGGTGAAAAAGAAGGTGAAAGGATGATCATGCCGAGACAAAAATTCCCGGATATCCCTTCCCAGCCAGGATGCTACATTTTCAGGGACAGTAAAGGCAGGATCATATACATCGGCAAGGCAAAAGTCCTGAAAAAGCGGGTCAGCAGCTATTTCCAGAAGAATCCGCATGACCCGAAGACTGAAGCTCTTTTAGAGCACATCAGCTCAGTGGATTTTATCGTCACTGACAACGAGACAGAGGCGCTGCTGCTCGAGAACAACCTTATCAAGAAGCACAAGCCGAGATATAATATCGACCTGAAGGATTCTAAAAGATACGCCTTTATCCAGCTGACAGACGAGCCATATCCAAGGCTTGTCATCGCAAGGAAGAGGGGCAGAAAAGGAAGATTCTACGGCCCGTTCGTATCGGCAACAGAGCGTAACCATGTGACAGACCTTCTGATAAGAAGCTTCAAGATACGGACCTGCAGGAAGATGCCGAAAAGGCCCTGCATCAGGTATCACCTGGGACTGTGCAGAGCGCCGTGCGTAGGCAGGATTACAGAACAGGAGTACAATGACCAGATCGAGAAGATAAAAAAGGTGCTGGGCGGAAAAAGAGGGAAACTGATCAGCGGCCTAAAAGAAGAGATGAAAGCTGCATCAGCCTCGCAGAGATATGAAAAAGCGGCACAGCTACGGGACGAGATCGTGGCTCTTGAATCGCTTTCTGAGCAGCAGAAGGTCGAGCGGGGCAAAAGGTTCGACGAGGACATAATCAACTACATGGAGAAGGATGGCACGATATACCTGAACCTCTTCAACATATACAAGGGCACTCTCCTCAACAGGCAGGAGTTTACTTTCGATTACAGGGAGGATTTTCTCGATGAGTTCATCAAGCGCTTTTACGCTGAGAACAGGATACCTAATGAGATAATAATCCCGAGAAAGATTGACAGTGGGATAGCAGGATACCTGTCCAGGCTCAAGAAGGGAAAGGTGAGGATAATCATCCCGAAAAAGGGCGAGAGGAAAAAGCTTCTCAGCCTCGTCAAAAAGAATATCGAGATATCCTTGTTTGGCGATACGTCAAAGCTTGAGGAGCTTAAGAAGGTCCTGAAGCTGACTCAGCTGCCGAGGGTCATCGAATGCTTCGACATATCGCATCTCGGAGGCACTTCTGCTGTCGGCTCGATGGTCCAGTTCAGAAGCGCCAGGCCGGACAAGTCAAACTACAGGAGGTTTCGGCTGCGCATGCCGGAGAAGATAGATGATTTTGCAGCGATTGCCGAGGTCGTCAGGAGGAGATATTCAAGGCTCAAAGATGAAAAGAGCGAGATGCCTGACCTGATAATCATCGACGGAGGCAAGGGACAGCTGTCAGCAGCGTCAAACGAGCTCAGAAAGCTCGGCCTGGTCATACCGGCTATTTCTATTGCCAAGAGGCTTGAGGAGATATTCTTCCCGGGCTCAAGGTTCCCTCTAAGGCTGAGCAAAAAGGAAAAGGCGCTGAGGCTAATACAGGAGATAAGGGACGAGGCACACAGGTTTGCGATAGCATACAACCGGCTGCTGAGGAAAAAATCGATGACCAGCTAAGCTCATATTGATTCTAGCCTGTTTTTTGGATAAGGCCAACGCAATCATAATCTTAATAAACAGATATCAATTACTTACCGGCATGAAGCCATGGATAATCAAGTACAGGCCGAAGACAACAGGGGACATGGTCGGCCAGGATGAACCGCTTGCGATGCTCAAGAACTTCATCGCAAACTATAAGGCACAGAAAAAGAGGGCGATGCTTATCTACGGCCCGCCCGGGACCGGAAAGACCTCTGGTGCCTATGCAATAGCGGATGAGCTGAAGCTGGAGATAATCGAGATAAACGCCTCTGATTTCAGGAACAAGGACAAGGTGGATAGCATAGTCGGCCAGGCATCATTGCAGATGTCGCTGTTCGCCAGGGGCAAGATAATACTCGTGGATGAGATAGACGGGCTGTCAGGGACAAAGGACAGGGGAGGGATAGCTGCCCTTGCGGCGATCATCAAGAAGACCAGGCATCCGATGGTGCTCACTGCGCATGACCCCTATGACAGGAAATATTCAAAGCTGAGGTCCGCGTGCAGCCTGGCGGGCTTTGAGCGCCTGGGTTACCTGGACATATTCAGGAAACTGGGGTCAATATGCGCCATTGAGAAGATAAAGTATGATGAGACCGCATTAAAGTCCCTTGCAAGGATGGCTGGAGGAGACATGCGGGCCGCTATCAATGACCTCCAAAGTTTATCCCAGCAGAAACAGTCGCTTGAAAAGGCAGACCTTGAAAACCTTGCCGAGAGGATGCAGACAGCGAGCATAGTGGATGCGCTGATAAAGATCCTCAAGACAACAGACACAGGCATCGCGCTTTCTGCGCTTGACAATGTCAACGAGGACCATGACCAGCTCATGCTGTGGCTGGACGAGAACCTGCCTAAAGAGTACACAAAGCCTGAAGACCTAAACAGGGCATATGACAAGCTGTCAAAGGCAGACGTCTTCAGGAGAAGGATAAGGAGATGGCAGCACTGGCGATTCCTGTTCTATATAAACTCGCTCCTGACAGCAGGCGTCGCTGTCTCAAAAGACGAGAAATACCGGGAGTTCGTCAAGTACGGACCCACACGAAGGCTCCTGAAGATATGGATGGCCAACCAGAGATACATGAAAAGGAAGGCCATCGCCGAGAAGATAGCTGAAAAGACGCATACATCATCCAGGGTCGCGCTCAGGGATACTCTGCCGTATCTCCAGCCCGCTTTCAGGAAAAACAAGGGCATGGCAGAGCAGCTCACAGAGTACCTGGAGCTTGATGATGATGAGATAGGCTGGCTTAAAAAATAAACTTATTTACTAAATTTTTTCCTTTATCCTTAGCTTTTTCTTTAATGTGCGAGAGAAATTTTTCCATCCACTGGCGGCTGGTCCGGCTTAATGTTGATTTTTTCTTGAGGGTGCAATAGAAATTTTTTCATTCCATAGCTGCAAGCCCACTGAAACACGGCGCTGAGGGCGCCTGTGGGCTTGCGCTATGAAAAAATTTCTGCTGGAGTTGCCCTTAGGGCTTACTTTCTGCACCTGCAGAAAAAATCCAGCCATGGCGAGATGGAGCTGACCATGTGTATGAAAATGATTTATCATTTTCAACATGCCAAGAATCTCCGATTCTTGAGCATTCCCACACTTTAGTGTGGGGTTATGGTCAGCGGAATAGGGCATTTTCCGAAGGAAAATGACCGTCGAAGCCATGGGTGGCTGGATTTTTTTCTGGATGATAAAAAATTGAAAACTTACCTAACAATCAAACAAAGCTGTGGATGGATGGAATTTACCTGACATCCCAAAATTATATAAATATCTATACAAATCTTTCCATCATGAGCATAACAATCGATGAAATGGCCGTGTTCTGCAAGAAAAAGGGTTTTGTGTACCAGAATTCCGAGATATACGGCGGAATGGCAGGCTTTTTTGACTATGGGCCTTTTGGGGTCGAGATAAACAACAACATCAAGGCTGAATGGTGGAAGAAATTCGTCCAGCAGAGGGATGATGTATTCGGCATTGATGGCTCAATCATCACGCATCCTGGGATATGGAAGGCATCTGGCCATGTCGACAGCTTCCAGGACATAATGCTCACATGCAGCAGATGCAAGCACAAGGAAAGGGCTGACCTGTTCCTTGAAGATAAGCTGAAAAAGCCGATGGACGGGATAAAGGCTGGCATGGTAAATGAGCTGGTGGAGAAAAACAGTCTTGTCTGCCCGAAATGCGGCGCAGAGTTCCAGAAAGCTACTGACTTCAACCTGATGTTCACTACCAAGGTAGGCGCAAAGGAAGGCGAGGACGCGACCGCATACCTTAGGCCCGAGACAGCACAGCTGATGTTCGCTGATTTCAGGCTTGTAGCGGATAATGCAAGGGCAAAGCTTCCATTCGGTATTGCGCAGGTGGGCAAGGCCTTTCGCAATGAGATATCACCAAGGAATTTCCTGTTCAGGTGCAGGGAGTTCGAGCAGATGGAGATCGAGTATTTCATCCATCCTGAAAAGATAATGGACTGCCCCTATGTAAAGGACATCCTTGACTATGAGTTCAGCCTGCTGTCTGCAGAGATGCAGGAGAAGGGAGCAAAAGAGAAGGCCATGACTGCAAAGGAGGCCATCGACAAGAAGATAATCAAGACACCATGGCACGCTTACTGGCTTGCCCTGGCAGAGAGGTTCTACACAGGCCTTGGCGCAAAAAAGGCCAGTTTCAGGATAAGGCAGCACCTTAAGGAGGAAAAGAGCCACTATGCGCTCGACACCTGGGACCTTGAGTACAGGTTCCCCTTTGGCTGGAAAGAGCTAATTGGCATCGCAAACAGGACTGATTTCGATCTTCAGCAGCATATCAAGCACTCAAAAAAAGACCTTTCGTTCTTTGATGAGGCGACAAAGTCAAAGATCGTGCCGCATGTCGTGGCTGAGCCGAGCTTTGGTGTAGGGAGAAGCTTCCTTGTATTCATGTTCGATGCCTATGATGATGACAAGAAACGCGGCAACATCGTCATGCACCTGCACCCGAGGCTTGCGCCTGTCAAGGTCGGCGTATTCCCACTTGTAAACAAGCTCGCTGAGCAGGCGAAAGGAGTGCATGATGAGCTGAAGCTGAGCCTTTTCTGCATCTTTGACAAGTCAGGCAGCATCGGCAGGAGATACGCACGGGCAGACGAGATAGGGATACCCTACTGCGTCACAGTCGACTTTGACTCAGAAAAAGACAAGTCGGTCACTGTCCGTGACAGGGACACCACGAAACAGGTAAGGGTGAAGCTAAGTGAACTGAAAAGTGTCCTGCAGAAACTCATCGATGGAGAGATGAGATTCAAAGATATCAAGCAATCTTAGCCATAGCTTTCTTTCCACGGAATACTGGCCTTTTCAAACTCTGTTCTAAGTTTTTTCTTTATAATCTTTAGCAATCCCGAAAGCTCTGGAAAATTACCGACAGCCTCATCAGCGTAATTGGCGATGATCTCCGGAACATCGATAGCCTCGTGGCCTGCTTCAATTATATAGGTAAGAGTCTCCAGCTTGTCCAGAGCCTTGATGTATCTTGCCTCAATGCTTGAGCCGTCCTCATATTCCTTCCAGAGGCTGTAAACCTCATTCCCATGTTTCTTCGGCAGAAATGATGCAAGCCTCTGCATTGCCTTGAGCTCGCCATCCAGCTTCTCCTGTTTCGACACTTTGCCGCTGTGGATCAGCCTTACATCAACATCGCCTGCCACTGACTCTGCGAGATCATGCACAATAGCAATCTTCAGAGCATGCCTAATATCCAGGTCAAGCCCAAGTTCCTCTGCAACCATAAACGACATAAGCGACAATCTCCACGAGTGATCAGCGCTTGACTCCTTACCGCGAAGAGCATCCGACTCACTGAACCTATAGGTTGATTTTAGCTTTCCAGCCTCATGAAAAAAATCAAACATCTTATCAATGTCAGCCATACATGAGGTGGCAAATGGGTTATATTTAAAGATTTTCCATGAAGGGTCATGTAGAAATCCTTGCCATTTATGGCCAGCGAGTGCTTGCCTGTATCGTAA
>CAZPXC010000009.1:0-37269 GCA_964590935.1 uncultured Methanosarcinales archaeon | reverse complement strand
GCGCCCTCAGCGCCGTGTTTAAGCCGAATTGCAGCCAGTGAATGAAAAGATTTCTTTAGCACAATCAAGAAATTAACATTATAACGCCGTGTTTAAGCGGGCTTGCAGCCAGTGAATGAAAAGATTTCTTTAGCACTATTGAGCGGGATGTTATTTTAGCATTTATATAAAATAGAAATAAACGAAATCTTTATAAACTAATTACTACATTTTATTAAATAATTAACTACATAATTATAATTTTTATTACATAATATGTAAAATACAGCAGAATTTACAAGCGGTGACATCTGCAATATGGCTGGCCAGGCAGACGTGAAAAAAGAGCTTTTTGAGGTGTTCGAGGAGGAGAAGAGAGAGATATCCTCGATAAAAAAGAGGTTTAACAAGCTGTGTGAAAGATACGGGCTTGAGGATGCACAGCTGCGTTATCTTATCCGGAAAGACTGGGAATGCCAGTATGTCCCTGTGGAGATATTCTCGCAAAAACTATCGCCGCTCGAGGCAGTTGTCTGCTATATGAGAAGAAACCTTGGCCTGGGCATATCCAGGATAAGCGCCCTTTTAAACAGGGACAGCAGGGCAGTATGGGCAACGTATCGCAACTCGCTGAAAAAACAGAGGCTTCTTAAGCTGCCCATAGAAAGCTCAGCCCTTATACCTGTATCGATCCTTGGCAACCGAAACTTTAGCATTCTCGAAGCAGTCTCAGCCTATCTCAGGCAAAGGAAGGGCATGAGGCTTACCCGTATCGCGGGGCTGCTCAACAAGAGCACGAGCACCATAGGAACAGCATTGTCAAGGGCCGGCAAGAAGGGGATGATACTCAGAAAAAACAGTGATAAGAGGGGTGGGATGGCAGGATGAGAAGGCGATACACCCCGGCTCAGGGCATCCAGCTGTTGTCGCTTATCTTAGCCTTGGCCATGATATCTGTTCTTATCACCCAGAATACAGCAGGTTATACTGTAACAGGCTATAAGGTCCAGCAGGGCAGGAGCCTTCTCTCTTCTGCCAGCCAGGATGTATCTATCTCGCCTGTCAGCAACATGAGCAGGGCCTTTGTCCTTCCGCCGTTCTATTATTCGACAGGCCAGAAGGATGTGACCCCTACATCGGGCACGACTGCGCAAACATACCATAACTGGGCTGACTACACTATCCAGCTTTCAGATGAATCGACAGTGACATTGACAAGGGAAGCAACTGACGCTAATGTTTGGGCAACATGGCAGGTGCTTGAAGCAATGGGCAATGAGTTCAAGGTCTACAGGGGCGACTATGACGCGACAAATGCCGGGGCTGACTTTTTCATCCCTATAGGAGCAACTGTGGATGAGTCAAGCACCATGGTGCTGGTGACAGGGCATCGTTCGAACGATACAGCCAATGACTATTATGACAGGTTCCTTATGAGAGCCTATGCATACAACTCGTCACATATCAGGGTGCGGAGGGGAGACGGCACTGCAACAGATGTACATATCAGCTGGTCAGCTGTAGAATGGAACCTCAGCAGGATAGCCACTTTCCAGACAGGGACTGTCCTTGTGGATGGCGGTGTAAACACTGAGAGCAATCCAGCGGTCGTCACCCTGGGTCAAGACATCAACACCAGCTGCTCGATACTGGTATTCCAGATCGATGTGCCTGATTCCGGCGTGGACCAGGTCTCTGTAGCAGGATATATCCATAATTCGACCGAGATCGACTTTTATCCGTCAAGCGTCGGCACGTCGCCAGATACGACAGTGGACAGGAATGTCAGGTGGTATGTGGTCGACTTTGGGGACAGATGCGGATACCAGGCAAGGGGCCAGGTGGATTACTCATCTGATGCAAACTGGTATAATCATACAGAGACCCTGGGGCAGTCAGTGGCACTCAACAAGAGCATAATATTCGTATCATTGACCCAGGATGGGACCGGCGATGCTCAGTCGAGGCCGTTTCCGAATGCGTGGCTGCCTGATGAGAACACTCTTGAGGTATTCAGGACCTATTATGGCCAGGAATCATATATAGAGTGGCAGGTCGTTGAACTGCCCTATGCTAAATATATCCTATCCTGGAACCAGAGCAGCCTTGACCTTGGCAGCGCGGTCATATCCGGCGGAAACCTGACAGGCAGCGCAAATATAACCACTGTTACCAACCAGACAAACGCATCAGTAGGATGCCAAGCAGGGAATTGCTCCATCATAACAGTCAGCTGGAACAATGGGACCAGCATGTCGGATGGAGAGACCAGGCAGGCAAATTTTACCTGTGACAACAGCACTATGGGCGTATTCTGGGCAGAGTTCCTTGCTGTTTCTGATGAGGATAGGTCAGAAGAGGCCATAAACATCACGTGCGAGATGACAGGAAGCACTTATGTTGCCTTCAACCAGAGCAGCCTTTTCCTTGGCATAGGCAATCAGAGCCTGGGCAGCATAACAGGCCATGCAAATATCACTTCTGCAGGTATCAACGATAATGTCAGTGTGCAGTGCAGCCAGGGCGACTGTGATATCATCTCGCAGGACTGGATAAACGGGACAGACATGGCAGACGGCGAGAGCATCCAGGTGATGTTCGAATGCGATGACTCAAGATGGGGTAGTTTCAGCGCTGCATTTGAGGTCAAGTCGAACGAGGATACCGAGCCCAATGAGATAACTGTTGACTGCGAGATGCTCAATCCCCCTCCCCCCCAGATTACAGGTCTTGCAAACCAGAGCAGCGGCTATGACTGGATACTCTGGAACTGGAGCAATCCTGATGCCTATGATTTTGACCATGTCGAGCTGTGGGTAAACAGCAATTTTTATGGCAATGTCAGCCTCAACTACTCGAATGTGACCGGGCTTTTGCCTGACACGAATTACGAGCTTGAGGCAAGGACAGTCGACACAGAGGGAAATATAAATACCACATGGGTCAACAGCACTGCAAAGACATTGTACGATTATCCTGTAAACATCACGCTAAACAGCCCAAGAAACAACTCATTTGACTACCCATTGTACAGGGTGCTCAACATTACTGTCAGCGATGTTGAGAGCGGTGTTCTCTGTGTCGACATCTTCGGCGCAGACCAGTCTCCGCCAGAGCAGGACCAGCTTCTCTACAGGAACTGCTCAGTGCTTAACAATTCAGACATTGTATACAACTGGACCGCCCCCATCATGGAAACCGGCTCTGACGTGGAGGTGCTGTGGCACTTTGACAACAGGAGCGAGTACCTTGAGAACGGTTCTTTTGTGTTCAATTTTGCAGGCTCTGCTGAAAACCATGACAGGACATGCACAGCCAACTGCCCGCAGTTTGTTAATGACTGCAAGTTTGCAGGATGCTTCGAATATGATGGGCTAAGCGAATACTGGCTTCTCAACGAGAGCTACTTCAACGCAGTGTTCACTGAAAAATCTTTCCAGGCATGGATAAAGCCAGCAGGGCTTTCAGGCAGCCATACTATATATGATGAGGGCGGGACCACAAACGGCTTTGCCCTGAGGCTGGTCGGTAACCTCCTTGAGTTTGCCACGCAGGACAACCAGGTCATTACCACAGTATCGTACACTTATGATGACATTACGCACTGGCACTTTATCACAGCCCAGTTCAACAGCAGCAACATGACATTATATTTTGACGGCGTTTTAGTCAATACCACAAACACATCCTACAGCTCAATCAGCGGCCATAGCGATGAGGGCGGTCTAGGATACACATACAACGGAGATGCCTTTGACAACACCAACCCCGACTATTATGCAGGCAGGATAGATGAGGTCAGGATACTGAATACTGCGCTGGACAGCACAGAGGTCGAATCCAGCTACAGCCTGAAATATGGGATGACATATCACTGGCAGGCAGAGGCCATGGACGATTATGAAACATGGCAGAGTGGCGAGTGGCAGTTCACTATCCGGGACATAGTCCCGCCATCATGGGACCCGTTGCCGGGCGACATCTACCTTGAGACAGGAGACAGCCTATATTATGATGCCAATGCAACAGACAACTGGCAGGTGGATTCCTACTCCATAAATGACACTGTCACATTTATGATAAACTCTTCCACAGGGGTCCTTGAAAACAAGACAGGCCTTGATATCGGGATCTACAGGCTCAACATCAGCGTGAACGACACTGCCTCGAACATCAACTGGACCGTCATCAGCATAACTGTGAATGATACTATCTTTCCTGAGGTAAGGGAAATATCGCCTGCTGATGGGACAGGGTATTACCTGTTTGATGCTGTAAATATCACAGCTAATGTAACCGACAATTACGCAGTTGGAAATGTCTTTGCAAACATCAGCTGGCCAGGCGGGGGCGCTCTCCAGCAGATGACCGATGCAGATGGGGACAGTGTCTATGATACGCTTTTCCTAAACACCATCACTCTCGGAAGATACAATGTTACGATAATCGCAAACGACTCTTTTGACAATGTAAACGATACAGAGACAACATGGTTCAATGTCAGCGCAAACTCGTCTGTGAGAGTATTTGCTCTCGAGCCGTTAAACAAATCAGGCGACAGCGACGGCAATGTTGTTTTTATGTTCAATGTCAGCTCAAACTATGAGATAAGCAGCTGCACCCTCATGCTCAACAGCTCTGCTGTCGCGACCAACAATGACATCAATACCAGCAGAGAGAACAACATCACAAGAAGCGGTCTTGCTGTGGGGGAGTATACATGGCATATCAACTGCACTGATGATTACGGGGCTTGGAACAGAAGCAGCGAAATGACACTGACAGTTGTCAGGGCCACGCAGTTTGAGGGGAAGACAACAGATTTTGGCCAGGTGGATATGGAAAATATCAGCAATCTTGTGCTGGAAAACCCGGCTGCGGGACTGATCAACTTCAGCGGGAATATAAACCTAAGCGGAGGCTATGACATTGATGAGTATGTCAGAATATTGAGTAACAATATCTCGGTCGACACGGTGCAGCTGCCTGTGCTCAACAGGTCTGCTGTGATAATATTCTACAACCTTGGTTACGGCTTTGCTCCTTTGCCTGTTGCTGACGGCCAGCTTTGCCCAGGCAGCCAGTGCACATTTATAAGCTATGACAGCGTGACAGGCACATATATCATCAATGTCAGCCATTTCACAGCATATTCAACAACATCAAACTCCATGCTTACAATTTATGATGATGCTGACCTTGGCCAAAGCCCTGTCACCTATAAAGCAGTGTCCTTCTATGCCAATTACACGAACAAGAGCGACGGCTCACCTGTCCAGGGGGCAGGCGCATGGTGCAGAGTCTCTTTCAGCGATAACAGCAATGTGCATAACATGACTTATAGCTCTGGCCTGTACGTATACAACAGGAGCTTTTACAATGATGAGGCTTATTCATATAATGTCACCTGCAACGGGGATTCGCTGGGCTACGAGCCTGCATCAGCAGAAGACAATATCAAGATCGGCCGCCCTGCTGGATATCTCGAGGACGGCAACTGCACTATAGAGTATATCGACAAGGGCCAGGATTTCAGGCAGGGATTTTTGCAGCAGGGAGAACAGGCGAGGATATACTGTGAGAGCCCAATCGACATAGACGGAGGCGAGGACATCTCGATAATCGTCGTTCCGCAGAACGGGATAGAGACAAGGAAAGACATAACTGTCCCTGATGTACTCTCAGGAAAATACGAGGTGCTTTATCCGTAAGATGGACAGGAAGGCGCAAAAAAGCATAGCGATGCTGATCGTGCAGGTAGCCTCTATCATGCTCGCTGTCATAATCATCGGCTATATCGTGGATTACATAAATACCACTGCCCAGAGTGGCATGGATATCCCCAGGAGCACGGCGGAGATGGCAAAGACAGGGATCGTTATCAAGGACGTAACAGGCTTCACTGTCGACTCGAACAGCTCAGACATGGAAGGCCTGATCCTTACAGTGTCGCCGTCAGCAGGCTCTGACCCTATTGACCTGGGCAAGAGCATAGTCTATATACGGATCGGCAACAAGACAGCCAGGCTGAGGATAATAAACGGCAGCACAACCAATAACAGGAACGGCGGCTTCTCGACTGGATAGAAATCTTGTTTTTGTTATGAGAAATCAGGATACCCGTCCAAACAGTTCCAGGATCCTGTTGCAGTTCTCTTCTGCTTCCCTGATGCAGTCTTTAAGTGTCAGCAGGCTCTTTTTCTCCTCCATCTTCTGGATGACTCTGCCAACCGCTTCCTTAAATGGTATCTGCCTTGTCCCAAGCTCATGCAGCCAGATCAGGCTGCCCTCAACAGTAACAAACTTAAAGCATTCAGCGTTCCTGACGACCTCTGCAACCTTTGATTTTGCTGGAACATTCCCATGATGCGCCTCGATGGCGTTTATGATTATCTCCTGCTCATCGCTGTCAACATCCCACTTGTCCAGGTATTTTCTGGCAAACCCCGAGCTTAATCCTGGGTGGTTTTTCTGGATATCTCCTTTCAACACCTGGCTGAAAACAGTATGGGCAAGGTATAACGATGCCAGGACCATCCTTTCATCAGCATCGTGTTTCTTTGAAAGCTCCTTTCCTTTTTTTATTGCAATCTCTGTCAACAGCCAGGAAGGGGCCTTGTTTTTCTGGGTCTGCTCACGCATCAGCTCTTTTGATAACCTGACAATATCCATCCTGGGCATGATAAAATCATCTAAAATAAAAATGTTTTGGGAGTGTTACGAGTTCAAAAAAGAAAATTTATTAAAACACTAGATACGTATCAAGTGTATGAGCCGCTGGAGAAAGATACAGAGGGAGTTGATAGAAAAATCAATTCATGGAGAGAAGTTAGACATTATCCAGGAGAATATCTCTAATGGCAGGATAACCGGGACTTACTATTACAAAAAGGGTACCAGGCCTTCCAGAGGCATCTTACTGGTGCACGGGTTCTCAGGGAACAGGTATGGGATGAGCGTTCTTGCTGAAAGACTGGCAGAGCTTGGCTTTTTCTGTCTAAGTATCGATTTGCCATCGCATTTTCTTAACATAACCAGGTTTACACTGGGAGAGTTAAGTGAAACCATAACCGAAGGGGTCCTGCTTATTAAAAATCATTTTAATATAGGAAGGATGGCGGTAATCGGCCATAGTATCGGTGCAGTTGGTGCATTATTCTCCAATGCCGGCTATAATGTCGCTATCGAAAAAAATATCTATTCAATCTGGGAGAAGATAAGGACCATCATAGTTGATGAAGCGAAACTAATCATAAAAAGCAAGGACCGTAATAAGATAATGGAACTGAGCAATAAGATTGATTCTTTATACACTGGGTTGAAACAGCTGATACTCTATTCATTGAAGAAGGGCATCCAGGAGCATTCGAACGTCACATGCTATGTCTTTCTTGCCCCGCCTACCAATTGCAAAAGTGTAATCCCTGCATTGAGTTTATTAAAAAAGCTTAAACATAGAACAGCAAAAATAGTTTTTGAAAATATGTACCATAAACCGGCAGTAAAGCAGATATACAAAGAAGGGAATCTTAGCGGATATGTTCCAGAGAACAAAAAAGAATATATCTACTGGCAATTCTTTAAAACAAAGGACAGCGCGGGGTTCCTTGATTATTTCCTGAACATGAAGGAGCCGATAGATTTTTTGACACTGGTTGAACAGGTAATAAAATTAAGGCATAAAGATGACATGATAAGCTTCTTTGAGTATTATCAAAAAAAATACCTGTTATCAAAACCAAAACTTTTTATTTATGGAACAGGCGATTTTTATCTCAAACCGTTTATCCCTTCTGTGAAAAGAAGGCTTGAGAACTTTTACGAAAGCTGCGGGAATGCAGAGATACATCATGGTGCATTTAGCCATGTTATGATGAATAATCCCAGGCAACAATTAGCCGCGGTCGCCGTGAAAAATGATAAGGTGACTGAAATGATAATCCGGTTTCTTTATAAACATATGTAACGAAACTAGGATTATCGAACCTGTTTCTGATGATGGACCTATTCTTGATATTCTAGTGTCCAGGCCGCAGCCAAGGTTGAGCACGATTGCACCTGGATGTTTTTTAAGAAACTCTTTTATCCACTCGTCTATCTGTTTAGCCCTGATGACCATAAGGTTGTCACCCCTGAACTCTCCCTTTGGGATCAGTTTCTCGAAATCATAATCTATCGCATTTACCATCTCATCGGCTTTCTGGTCATTGAGTATGGGTTTTTCCAACCGATTATCCAGGGCTTTTGCATAAAGGGTCATAAGAAGGGTTTCTTTCACCCCTGTCAGTTGCACTTTTTGTGTCTTATCGGATTTTGATCCCATATCTGATCCTGATATTTTTTTAATTTTATAAATCTATTTTTTATTTAATGAGGACGAGTTTTAAATAAGGCCTTTTGTCCAACCACCTATAAAACTACTCTTTAGTAGTAAATTTTATAAAGCAGATAAAATTTCTTGATGTTATGGAATACAAGGAACTGCGTGATATGGCAAGAGAGCCATGGGACCCTGAAAAAGTAAAGCGATTGATCGGGGATGATAAGGTAGATGTGGTTCTCCAGGGGTATTTTGCCCGGGTGAGAGATTATGATCACGATGGCAGGATCGAAGCACGGATACGGGAAATATTTGAAGAATCCGGGATAGAGATTGAGAATTTCTCCAAACTGGGAAGATATTGCCCTGATGTCGGTGCTGATCCGCATGGTGAGGAATGGTATATCCCTGATTCAGAAACCTTTACTTTTTCTGGAAACCTAAACCCGGAAAACCACCTGTTTATCGCAAAAACAGGAGTAAAAACCGGCTGGGACCTATACTATGCAATTGCAGCCTTGCAAAGCATGAAACAATATTACATACAATTCCAGCCGCCTTTTAAATTTGTATATGCTGAAAGGGTTGGATCTAAAAAAAACCAGTTCGCATTACTGCATCCTGCTGTCAAGGTATTTAATTCTGCTATTACTTATGATCATTTTATAGCTTTGAATGATCTGGTTATCTGATTTTTCATAGCATGAGGCCCATGCCTGTTTAAGCATTTTGCCGTTTATAATTCTGATTTTTTCTTGATGGTGCATTAGAAATTTTTTCATTCACTGGCCGCTGGTTCGGCTTAAACACGGCGCTGATGGCGCCTGCCGAACCAGCGCCAATGGAAAAATTTCATTCTGAGCAGCCTTTCGGGCTGGTTTGTTGCACTCGATAGAAAAAATCAAAATTCCCCAAAAATCACAGGCTTTCAAGGATCCTGGATATGCCTGTCTTGGTCCTTTCCTTGGCTATCTTGTCTGCCAGGTCGTCCTTATGGGCGACGACCCTTATCCATTCTGCAAAATCGTTCTTCCTGGCATTGACATGCGTCCTGAATGTCTTGTCATCCATCGTTTTAAGGGCATCTATAAGTCCCTTTATGCTCTTGATGGCTTTTCCGTCCGGAAGGTAGAAATGATAGTCAGGATGGACCTCTTGGTGCACATATTCCGGGCTTTTCTTTGCAGTTGCCGGCTCAACAGTTGGGCGCGTAGCCATGACAGACTGTTTTATATGGCTTATGGCCTCAAGCAGCATATCCCTCATCGCGCTCTTCAGCTCCTCATTTGAGAGCTTGATATGCTGTATCATGGCTTTCTGGAGCTCCTGGCCTATGGCCTGGCCGAGTTTTTTGGCAAGCTCATCCTTGGCATTTTCAGCAACCTCCGGACCAAGAAATCCTATCGCCTTTTCCAGCTCGTCCTTTACAATGCCCTGCTGCTCAGGGTCCAGCCTGCTCTGCAGCCCAGCGCCTGTCATTATTTCAGCGACCTCTTCATCGACCACAGGCTGCGCCGGCATACTCGTTGCAGGTTCCACAGGTTCGTCCTTCCTGATCGCATCCTCCACAAGCGGTCCACCAGCACTGTAATCTTTTTTGAGGGCACCTTCCTCCTCTGCCACAAAGGGGTTGAACCTGTTGGTGACGATCTCATAAAGGCCCATGAACTTTTCCATGTTCTTCTCTATCAGCTCCAGCCTCTGGCTGAATTTTTCCACTATCGCTTTTGTGGATGACAGTGTTGAAGTGTTCTGGCTGATATTGTCTTCCAGCTCCTTGTTTTTTGCGTTCAGGTTGTTGTCGATCTCGATAAGCTCCTTGATCTGCTGCATTATCAGGCTGGTTATCCTCTCGTTCTCGGCAACCTTTCCAGGGTCAACATATTCATATCCCTGCTCCTGGCCTGCCGGCTTCTGAGCGCTGGCCTGCGCCTGGTTCACTGGCTGTGGCTGGGAAGCAGGCCCTGTCTTTTCCTCAGGTTTTGGTTCCTCCTTTGCATCAGAGGCGACGATAGAATTGAATTTCTCCCTGAGCTTGGTGATATCAGCATTGTTTTCAGGAGCTGTCTTCTGGTCTTTTTTGCCCAAGAGGTTTTTTATCATTTTAGCGTATGAAAGAAACAAGTCTACCATTGTTTAAAAATTTTGGTAACTATTATACAGTTAAAAAATCAAGAAGAGCCTTTTCTTTAACCTACAGGCCAGAGCGGTACCTTGAGAGTCGTTATAACATCAGGCGTCCTGGCCTGTGCCTGCGACAGCCTGCCTTTTTCTGATTCGAATATGAACCTGAATTCCTGGCCGATATACATCTGGTTCTGGGGCCGTAGCTTGAACCTGAGCTTGAACACCTCTCCATCGCCCAGCACCAGGTCATCATTACCATGCATGACCACATAACAGTACTTGGTCTCAGGGGCAAGTGTATCAAAGCTGCATGGTCCGAACGGGTTGGCTGTTATGTTGAATGTCATGTTGGAAGAGATGGTATTGGCCACCGATATGTTACCATTGATGTCGAAGTATCCATAATAGAGGCCGTCCTGGCCGATTATCGGCTGGTCGGATATGTCAAGGGTGACGTTTTGCGATACATTGCTTATGTCTTGTGACAGGTTGTACAGGTAATAGCCTGCGTCATCAGATGAAAAATTGAAGAGCAGGAAGTCTGCAATGCCTGTAGTGCTGTTTGAGGCGTTCTTCCCGACGACCACCTTCACTTTCTCCATTACATTGTCGTCATCAAGGTCTCTTATGTATGTCCAGGAGGTGTTTGTCACCTCGCCGACAGCATCATCGAACCCAACCTGATCAACAGTATAGCCGACAGCATTGGGGTTATTAAGAGACGGATGTTGTAGGCTGGCTGCTGCATCAGAATCAGGCCCTATCCATGACATGTCAAATTTTTTCATCTGGATGGGATCAGAGCCCGCATCAAGCCTTACAAGGATCTCAAAATCATTCAGTGACTCATCAGTCTTGTTGCCGCGTGCAATAATGGAGATTATCTCTATGCTGTTGGTGATCTTTTTCCTGGCCTCCTGGCCTGTTATCAGGGCCCTTTGCTGCAGTACCCCTGATGTTGAAATGAGAACTCCTGCTGCAACCGCAGCGACAAGTATAGTGGCGATGAAGATTATAAGGGTTCCTATCCCCATTATTGCCCTTTTATTAGCCTTGAGCATACTAATTATTTTTACTTCAATATTAACTATATAAATCTTTCGGTAGTGCCATGAAAACATTTATAAATTATAGTTTCCCTTTTCCGGACTATAAGGGAAAATAGCAACAACAGCAAAAAAGGGTGTTGGTTTAAAGTTGGTGCATGCTGAGCAGAAAAATAACATCAGATATCTTGATATCGGGGAATGGAATTGCCTGGACAGCATTCCAAAAAGCGAGAGGGACTCATTAATTCTAAGGCTGCTCTATGAGACAGGCTGTACTGTAAATGAGCTTGTAAACATAAAAAGGTCTGATTTTGAGGGCAATATCATAAGGATCAGGCCGAAGCATGCCAGGAACCACGAGCCGAGGACAGCCTATATCTCCGATACCCTGCTTAAGGAGATCAGGGGTTTTTGCAGGAAGAAGCCTGAAGGGGACTTTCTTTTCTCGACCAGGCAGAGCTCCTGCATGACAACCAAGAGGATACGCCAGCTGGTCCAGAAATACTGCAGCACAGCCAGGATCGGCAGGGTCAATCCACAGGTTCTGAGATATACCCATATAGTCCATGCTTATCAGAGGAACATCCCGCTGGACGCTATCCAGAGGCAGGTCGGGCTGAAGAGGTCACGTGCCATAGAGATATTTGAGCAGCTCCCGGAGCTTGAGACAAAGGATGCATACAAGAGATTTACAGAGTGAAAATGAATAAAAAAGAGGAAGCAAAAAGGTGCATGATAGTCCTTTTAGGTGTCATGCTGCTTCTTATGGTACTGCTCTCAAGCTACTCTGTTGCAGACCAGTCCGGGGTGAGGGTTGACATAGGGATGGACAAGAAGGTGCTTGGGCCTGATGACAGCATAAGGTTTGCGGTCCGGACCTATATCAGCGATGTGCTTGTGCTGTCTGTGCCGATGAAGCTCATAGTGACTGACCCCAGCGATGAAAAGCATGATATCTCGCTCATAGGCCATACCAACGGGGATTATATCGGGAGCTTCAAGCCCGGGACGCCCGGGCTATACAATGTAGAGGCCATAGTCACGATCGACGGGAGAAACAGCACATTCAGGGACAGCTTCACTGTCCTGAGCGGTACAGTGGACTTCGGGATAAATGTCAGCGATACCATCTATTACACATTCGGGCCGCTGAACATCAACGGCTCAGTATGGATGGAAGACAAAGATGCGCCGATAAAGGGGGAGGCGGAACTTTACCTTGCAAGCGAAAGCTCTCCCTTTTACCAGGCGCTCTGCAACGTGCCCTGCAACGGCGAATGCAGGTTCTCATGCACGCTTTCCAAGAACATCGAGCTCGGTGATTACTATATCCTGGCAAGGACAAAGTACAAGAACAGGGATTACACCACAAAGGATACATTCAGGGTGGACATGCAGCAGAGCAGGAACCTCAGCATGAACCTTAGTGTCGATGCAATGTACTTCATCAATGATACAGCTGTCATCAGCCTGTTCCCTGAGCTAAATCATGAGCCTGTTTCAGGTGCTATGATAAATATCAGGATAACAGGGCCCGGATTTCCCGGAGATAACCTGCTGGCTGACGAGATCCTTCCCGGGCAGTACAGGTATTCGTTCGTTCCTGCCCAGGCAGGCAACTATTCACTGGAGGCTACGCTTGTAAAAGGCGCAGCCTTCGGCAGGGCAGTGGCAAATTTCACAGTAGTCAAGAAGCCTGCCGTAACAGACATAGAGCATTACAGCATCGCAAGGGACATAAGTACCGGGAACCAATGGATGGTTGCAAGGCTGAACCTGACACCAGGAGCGGATATAAACTATGTCCGTGTTGACGGGCTAAAGATCAAGGACCAGATAAATTACTCAAGCATGCATTTCATGATCGATAACAGGCTTGTCAGGGCTGAAGCGACACCAGAGGGGATTGTCATCAGGGGTGAGGCGCTGGCAGGATTGGACGACCCCAGAGCTGTTTTCGAGGCGGAACTGCTGAACAAGTCAGGGAGCATAACCGGGTATGATGTGCTTGCAGATGGTAACACAAGATACGTATCGATAAACAGCAGCAGCCATGGCATGGTCAGGCTGAGCCTAGATATCCCTGAGGCTTCACTGGTCAAGTACGTGCTGGACAGCGGCTATAATCTGGTGGATGACTGGGCGCAGGCAAATGATACAGTACTCCTCTACGGGCAGTCAAGGTCGTTTATCATATATCTCAGGCTTCTCAAAACCAGGATGCTGCCTGTCACAGGGCTTAACCTGAGCTATATTGAGCTTGGCGGCCGAAATGTGCCATATCTCTCTCATCTTCCTGTTGATATGGCCAGCCGGGCCAGCATGACTGCACCCTCTGCTCCTTCTGAAGCAGTGTACAGCCATTACTTTGTCGAGATCAGGTCGATCAGTATTGACAAAAAAACAGTTCTCCAGGGTGATTCTGCCACCCTGAAACTTGATGTCGCAAGCCTTGATAACTTTACCAGCAGGGTCAGCATCTTCTATCCTAACGGCACATTGCTCCTTGAGTCCGGCTTCTATGACAGCATCAGGTTCAGCCTGAAAAATGACACGCCGCTTGGCAGCTATACCATAATCGCCACAAGCAAGAGCAAGGCAGGCGGCAACATATCAGACACAGCTATAATGAAATTCAATGTGTTCTCTTCGCTGCCTTTTGTCTCGATAGAGGGCAACCAGAGCTCTGAGGCAGTGCGCAACTCCCATGTGTTTTACAGGCATACGGTCACCAACAACAACTACAAGGACACTGATGTGGTCAACCTGGATGCAGGGACCAATTTTACGACAGTCCTGTTTTTTGAGCCAGACGGAAAGACGATGCTCGAGGACACAAACCACGACGGGCTGCGCGATACAGGTGTCCTGATGCCCGGCGAGTCAAGAGAAATCATAGTTGAGGTAATAGTTCCTCCAAATATAGCCATAGGCTCTGTGGACGAGGCGCGCATAACGGCTGTATCATCTATGGACAGCGATGCCCGTGCATCTGCCACTGACAGGACGACGGTTGTCGCGTATAAGGAAGAGCGTGCTAAAGCAACCGAAGACATTGGGATAGTGTCTGTCGATGAGCTGGAAAAGAACATCGTGGTTACTGTGAAGAACAATGATGTAAATTCACATATCTTCAGCGTCATGCTTACTGAAGACGATGGCAGCCACGAGTATAACGAGACCAAGGATGTCCTTATCGCAGGCAGCGAGACACAGAAGATAGTCTATCCTCTTAAGATAGGAGGCCTTGAGTATACAGCCACAGCCAGGCTCCTTGACACATACTATACTCCTTATGCTGATGCGGATATGCAGAACAATTTCAGGAGGCTTGTTGTCAACAAGGGCTGGTGGAACGAATCGTTCAGGTACAGGATACCCTTTGCATACAAGGAGACATTGCACCAGGATCATGACGTGTTTACTGTAAGGCTCTACGCAGTGTTCAATCCCGGCGCTGACATGGACAATATCCAGGTGGTCTACTATGATGGCAGCAGCTACAGGAATGGCTGGCACAGGTTCCTTACATTTGATTCAGGGTCGGGCTTTGTCATACTGGGGCTTGGAAACATAAGTGCCAACACAGACGGGACAGGCTATATATACTATAATGCCGATGCAGCCCGGGCAACAACAGAGCCTGATACGGCCGGAGGCAGCCTCTCCATAGATACTATAATCAACAATGACAATGCAAAGCCCATCGGCAGGTGGGTCAGGGACAACCAGATAGACGGATATTACGGCAGGGATTACCTGCACGACCTGAACCTGGAGAAAGGCTTCAAGTCAGTCGAATACCATCCGTCACTTGATACAGACAACTACGAGGTGTATGCATATTATCCCTCCTACCCTCTCTTTGCAGACAACGTGCCTGTTCTGGTGCACAGCGCCCTGGGCATCGCGTATGTTGAGCTTAACCAGCAGCTGGGCGGAGGAACCTGGAACTACATAGGCGCGTATACCATGAACAAGTCATCGTACGTTTCTGTCGAGAACTTCGGCACAACAGGTCTTGTTGTAGCGGATGCCTTCATGTTCAGGCGCATCAGCTTCTACTCGAGCCCGTATGGGACCGAAGAGCTGGCCAACGGCACCATAATGCAGCATGGTGAGCAGCTCCTGGAAACAGGTGCTGAGCCTGAAAAAGAGAGCATCATGGTTTCCTTAAATATGGCTGTCAACAGCACGATGCGGATAGACCTCCTAGACTATTTCGATTACCTGAGCTATATCACCTATAATTCGACCAACGGCACATCGGTGCTCTTTAATGACAGCATCGCAGTGATAAGCCCGCTGCCCGGGTTCAACGGCAATACTACAGTGACCTTTGACAACAGTCTCAAGGTCCTGAACTTCAGGATAAGTGTTGTCAAGGCCAAAAACGCGACTGTCAATGCCAGTACATCCGGACAATTCTATAATGTGACAGAAGCAGCGGCAATGCCAAAGCAATCCGCTGCAGAGATCGGAAAGCCTGTGAGATGGTCGCTTGACCTGAGTCCAGGCAGGACAGGCACCAGGGCTGTTGACCTGCCTGCAGATATGCTGAACATAACTGTGGTTGATGAAAAGATGCAGCCTGTCGATGCCAACCTGTCAGCAGGAGGCGAGTCTGTCCCTGCAGCCATGTTCTGGAAGTCCAGGCAGCTTGCAGAGCTGGACAGCAAGCTGAAACAGACAAGGAAAAGAGGCGAAAGAGCAGGCATAATAAAGAAGATAGGCATATTCTTTGAGGAGAGGTCGCTGCAATCAGATATAACAGCGCTTGAGAAAGAGGTTCCGAGGATAAACGTATCCAGGCCCGCAAAGCTCGAACTGCCCAATGTATCAGGAAGCCTCGGCATAAGCTATGAGACAGCGCCGCCGATGCTCAACGAGTCAGGGCCAAGAAAAGAGAATTTCTCTATCAGGAAGAATGTCACAGTATACAGCAATGCCTCTGTGCATTACAGGGATGTCCTGTCATATACAACGATCCCCGAGTCGAGGAAAGAGCAGGTACATCTCTACTGGAAGATCAACAATACAAGGGTGGATGTTGTCAATGACAAGAGGTTTAACGTCAGCCTCGTCGATACCAACAGCAATGGCCTGATTGACAGGATAGAGTGGCTGACCCCACGGCTCTCAGAAGAGGAATTTGAGGTGGTAGTCGACCTTACAGTGCTGAATGTCCAGAGCTATCCCACACTGTACAACAACTGGACAGTGTTCTTTGACACGATAGGCCTGGCAAACCTGACGATAAGCACGGTCAACGGCACATCATGGACCGAGTTCCTGTCTGACAACACCTCAACGCACGATGACCTCATGTTCCTGGACCTGTTCTGCGGCAATGACTCTGCCCTGGACGGGCTGGATGCTGTCATGGGTGACGGGAGCAGGATCGCATACAGCACTATTACAGGAGCAGACAGCTACAGGGTCAAAAGCCTGCTTTACGAGAACTGGGAGTGCAACTATACAGCTCACCTGGAAGACAGGATAATAACGACAGGAAAACATCATCTGATGTTCGAGTTCGGCAATGATGTCGAGTATGCGAACAACCTCGGCTACCTGCTGCACGAGACCTTTGACAGCTATGCCAACGGTTCAGATGCAAGCAGTTTTGTGGACTATAACTGGACAGGTGTGAACTCATATGTTGTCTCGGATGTGTACTCTGTATATAAGAATGCCTCCGGCAGCTCATTCTACACAGCCAATGTGAGTGATGGCGACGGGCACTATTCAGAGTACAACGGCACCAATGTTTTCGGAGGCGCATGGAAGGACTATGAGGTCAGGACAAAGCTCAGGATGGGCGCTGACCAGGGAACATGGGGTATAGGGCTCATCCTCTATTCCCAGATCAGCGACGGAGACGCAAATAAATATTACATACAGCTGCGTGCCAGGGAAGGCGTTTCAAGCAACCATTTCAAGCTGGACTCTGACCAGGAGGGTCTCCATCCGCCAGATGGGACAGGTGATTCAGGTGTGGTATGCCAGGCCGGCAGATGGTATGACGTTAAGGCCCAGGTGACCACAGAGGCAGGACCCCAGACCAGGGTAGTGGCAAAGATATGGCCGGACAATGGAACAGAGCCATCGGCCTGGCAGATAAATGAGACCTTCAATGACTTTGGTGCGGGGGTGCTCACAAACGGCTCGGTCGGGCTCTGGACAAAGGATACTGTAGGGGATTTCGACTATCTGTTTGTCGAGAACATGTCAAGCAGGCCGATGATAACAATCATCTCTCCGCAGTCTATAACATATCCGGTTGCCCAGGACGTCTGGTTCAATATCAGCCTTGACAAGACAGGTAAGAACTGCACCTTTGTGGTAAACGGCTCATCTGCGAACATGACCAAGCTCAATGATACATTCTTCTATGCAAACCAGAGCTTTGGCACCTATGGCCAGCGCATGGTGTGGTTCTTTTGCGATGACTACTTCGGAAACAGGGGAAATGCCTCAAGACTGTTTGATGTCGGCAGCGGGAAACTGACGATAATCACTCCGCCCAATGCCACGATAGATGATATAACCCCATACTTAAATGCGACATTCAATGCAACCTATGATACATGGTACAGCCTTGACGGCGGCTCAAACAGCTCGGTCTTCAAAAACACGAACAACCTGACGATCATGCTTGGCCCGCTCAGCGAGGGGCCGCACAAGGTCACCGTATGGGTGAACGATTCAGGTGTTATTGACCATGCAGAGAGGTCATTTGACGTACAGGTGCCACCGCCGAACCCGACTCTGATAATCGAGCCGGGCAATCCTCCGACGACGGGCAGCGAGCTTGTGGACCTGAGGGTAAGCGGCGGGCATATCGACAAGTTCGCATTTTCCTGTAATATGGAGAACTGGACCAAATGGTTTGACTTCACCGGCGGTTCATTCCAGTGGTACCTTAACTTCAACATTACAAACACTTCCATCGGCTGCAACAACAGCGATGGCCTGAAGTACGTGTATGTCAATACCACCAATGTCGTGAACGAGTCCAACTGGACATACGATACAATAATCCTCGACAATACGCCGCCGTTGATCAATCTCGAGGGTCCGCTTAACCAGAGCGTGTGGCAGGCGGAGATGATAAACTTTACATTCAATACATCCGACAAATGGACAGATGTTTTCGCGTGCAAGCTCTATATAAACGGCAGCCTCTCTTCCCCTGCGATGTCGCCTGTTGTTGAGAACATTACGCGGACATTCTCAAGGAATGTCAGCAAGGCACCGATGAGCGGGACAGGCTATTACAGGTGGCGCGTGTACTGCGAGGACAATACAACCAACAGCAATTATTCTGTCTATTGGTATGTGACAGTCGACATCAAGGGACCGGATTTCAACCAGATTGATATCACTCCTTCGGTGGTCCCGTTCAACAAGGCGGTTCTCATAAGGGCAAACGTGACCGATGACAACAATGTAAGCAACGTGTGGCTGAAGCTTGACACTCCTTACGGCACGGAATACCATGACATGAACAAGACAGGCCAGGATATGTATGAATACAACTTTACAGGCTCATGGATAGGAGGGCAGTACAACATAACACTGTACGCTAATGATACACATGGCTGGCTGAGCACAAGCAGCGGGCATGATTTCAATGTCAGCGTCAATGCATCGATGATACTCAAGACCGCCAGCGACAGCTATACGCCGAACACCCAGGTCAACCTCACGTACAAGCCGGAGAACTGGTGGAACAATTCATGGAACTACCGCTTTGAGATTACTGCGCCTGCAGGGCAGTACAACAGGAGCAATTATCCCGTCGAGCTTGCAATCAACTTCACTGACAAGCTTGATAATGGAAGCTGCATAGGATGCGTCTTTGACAACCGCTCGATTAGGGTGATCGAATATGACAGTGCGGGGGATGTCATCTCGTTTAACTCAACCCAGGATGATGTTCCGTACGGGTTTGCCCAGCGGACTGATTACAATAACCAGAGCAATGCTGCGGGCTATCTCACGTGGTTCATGAACGGCACCACACTGAACGGAACCACAAGGTGGTATTATGTTTATTTCGATGCAGCGTCAAACGGGGCAAAACCAGCAAGGGACTATGGGGGCATGGAGTTCAATCCATTACCGGGCGATAATATCATCTACGGATATAACAACGGAAGCTTCGGCAAGTTTGAATGGACCTATGACTCCCCTGTGGTCACCACGAGCGAGACATTCTACGGCGAGGTCACCAGGGTCACTGACATCGATGACAGGCAGCATTACGCCGGGACAAACAATGATGAGACTCCGCCTTACGGGCCCATAGTCGGCCAGTCCCAGGATATCGAGTTTGAGATAAACCAGTCTCCTTATTTCCATTTTGCGTTCAAGGCCCCCTCGGGAACGACCACTTGCCTTTTTGTCTACCTTGCAAACAGCCGGACAGGAGGGTGTACGTGGAATGTTATAGGCTGCACTCCCAGCGGAGACCCTGGGGGATACACCCCTGCGGCTGATGCGCTTGACCTTGTGGACGACAATGAATGGCACTCATACGAGTATGGCCTGGACAGCCTAAGCTACAGCTGGTTTGATTCCTTTGAGTTTTGGGACAATTCAGGTGCGGGCAGCCATAACTATTACTTTGACGATTTCATGTTCCTCCAGGAGCCTGTCCAGATCAGCCAGTCATCTGTTGAAAATGTCATTGGCGATGCGTCCAGGATAGACAGCGATACTAGTTTCGAGGGCTATCTCACCATAAATGTGCAAAACTGGACAGGCACTGGCTGGAATACCATGACCACTGTTGTCAGCAACCAGTCCAACTCAACATCCCCATACCTGTTTTTGCAGCCTGAATGGCTGGCTGGCGGTGCATGGGACACCGACAACCATGATGACGGTTGGTACAGGGTCTATGCAGAGTTCACGGACCCGGCGGGCAATGTCCTGCTCAATGCATCAGGCTCGCCGCTGAATGCGACATACAACTTCTCTATCGACCGCGGGCCCAACATAAACAGCGTATGGGCAGACCCAAGCTCGATAGGATATGGCGAGAATGTGACAATAAAGGCTGATGTGACCTATATCGGCGAGATCGACAGCGTGTGGACAGTGGTAGACTATCCGAACGGCTCTTCTTACATGTTCAACATGAGCGATGACAACGGTGATGATGTGTTTGAGGTGACAACAGGTGAATACTGGAGCCTGGGAAAATATAACTTCAGCATCTATACGAATGACACAGGCGGGTTCCAGGAGAACAGTACCGGCAACCATTTTAACATCAGCAGCCAGGTATCTCTTGCAGTGGCGACAGAAAAGGATGTATATTATGCCGATGATCTTGTCAAGCTTACCGGTCCGTTTGACTGGGCTAATGACAGCTGGCATTACAGGTTCCTTGTTGTCCTCGACTCTGCCCAGAAGGACAGGAGCGGCGCGCTCATCAAGCATAAGTTCAACATCACGCAGCAGCTTGCATCGATGGGCATAAGCGGGACATTCGACAACAATTCGGTAAGGGTGGTCGAATACCGGGCGAACGGCAGCGCCCTTGTCTACAATTCCTCACAGCAGGGCATCGATAAGTATGCTGTGCCTTATGGTTATTTCGAGGACAACGGGTATGATGCACTGAGCAATGCTGAGATGATCCTCCAGTGGGTCGCAAACGGGACAACCACTGCGGATTCTGAGAGATATTTCATGGTCTATTATGATATCACGCCCAACGGTTACAAGGACACGGTCGACTATGGCCCCATTGTCCCCGGATCGCAGTGCAGCGAGGACTATATCATAAGCAGTGACAACAGCGGCAACATATATTACATAAAAAGCGTGGGTGACGGCACGTTCGGGACCCAGGCATATGTAGATGATGTCGACCCGGCCCAGAGTGATGATAATGCATGGGGAAACGCTATAGCCGACTTTGACAATGACGGTGATTGTGACTTTGTCGTGGGCGATGGTTACACCCAGATAGGGCAGATCAAGTACTATCAGAAGACCGGTGCGGGAAACAACTTCATCACGCCTGGGGTTACAGTAAGCACGTTCTTTGATTCAAATTATGCAGAGGACTTTGCGCAGGCAGACTTTGACCATGATGGCAACATGGACGTGCTTGTCTGCGGCAGAAATAACGATCCTTCGGTACTGATGGGAAACGGCGACGGCACATTCATGAGGTATGACTATACCAACCTTCTGGCAGGCACCACCTACGGCAAGGATGCTTCTGACATAGACAATGACGGAAATATTGACCTCGTCTATGGCCTGAGCGACGGCCGTATCTACTGGAACAAGGGCAACGGCGACGGCACGTTCGGCTCCTCCCAGGACACTGGCTGGGATGTTGGTAATACCGCTTACGGCCTTTGCTCTGCAGACTTTAACAACGACGGCTTTGTCGACATATGTGCAGCGGCATCAGACGGCATAATCTTCTGCAGGTTCGGGTACGGCAACGGCACCTTTGACAATGAGGTCAATACAGGGATGAGCACAGCCAGCTATGCGCCGATGGACGCGTTTGATTTCAACAGGGACGGCAACATGGACATCGTCGCGAACAACTATGGCGGTGAGAGGACCTATTATTATATAGGCCACGGCGACGGGACATTCGAGAGCTATTCCCAGAATCCAATAGGCGCGCAGGCAGGCGCAGAGAGGATGGGCATCAGCGCGCCCCCGGCGCCCGAGCCACAGCCGGTCACGGTCAGGAACAGCGAGGAGACAAGCGAGGCCACTGTCAAGTCTAGCGCGATCAACAAAGGAGAGGAGCTTAGGGCATATACATACATCGTCATCCAGAACCTGACCGGCTCTGGATGGAGCCTTGTCAATGAGACAGTGAATGAAGGCTCTCCCAGGCACATAGCAGAGAACGGCTTCTTGGACCTGAGATATATCTTTGACAGCTATGGCGACTGGAATACGACCAGTTCAGCCAACGGCACCTACCGTGTCTATGTCGAGCTGAGATTCCCTAATGGCTCGATCCTGGTGAACAATGACGGCTCTGTGATGAACGCCTCGCATGTATTCTCGATCGACATAGATAATGACGGCCCGAACATAACTTCTGCTGTTGTCGACCCGAATATTACAGGATATGGCGAGCAGGCAGATATCTCGGCTGTCATAATAGATGCAGGAAGCTCTGTCGATGCAGCCTGGATGAACATCACCTACCCTGACAACAGTTCAGTTATAAGAGACATGAGCCAGATATCCACATATGTATGGCAGTACAGCCTGAACGACACCTGGCAGTGGGGCGACTACAACATCACGATATTTGCTAATGATAGCTATGGCTACATGAGCAACACAAGCATCATCCTGAAAATCCGGGCGCAGGTCTCGATGAACATATCCACCCTGGAGGATGTGTACTACCCCAACCAGACTGTCAAGCTGACATCGCCTTTCGAGTGGTGGAACACCTCTTGGCATTACAGGCTGCCCTATTACCTTAACGAGACGTCATACGCGAGATATGATGCGCTCATGGGCCAGGACTTCAACTTCAGCGAGAAGCTGCTGGAGCTCGGCCTGACAGGCACCCTGGACAACAACTCTATCAGGGTGATAGAATACAGCCCGAACGGCTCAGCCAAGGTGTATAATGCGAGCGCTTCAGGCAGCGCGAAGTATGAGGTGCCGATATCCAAGAGGCAGTACTCGGATTATAATGCCATAAGCAACGCTGTCATAAACATCAGATGGAACGCTCCGAACACCACTGCTGCGAACAAGAGGAGGTATTTCATGGTCTACTTTGACATAACAGAGTACGGGTACAAGGATGCAAGGAGCAATACCAGGCTGAAACCGTCAGACGGCTCACCGGATTCTGTCGTCGCTGCAGCCGACGACTATGGCAGGATGAATGTCGCAAAAAACGACCAGGACGGGACATTCGGCTCGCTCACGAACAGGGGGGACGTGACAACCTATGGCACTGACAACTCTAGGGGAATAATCCTTGGCGATTTTGACAATGACCTGATAGAGGACATAATCATCGGATCGAGGTATGATGATACAGGCCTGCTGTACAACCATTCCGTGTATTTCTGCAAAGGAAACGGCGACCTGACGTTCCAGAGCTGCGTGGAGATTTCAAATGTCACATCCACCAACAACAACTGGGTGGCTGACATGGCTGTGGGCGATTTCAACAATGATTATAACCTGGACTTCGTGGTCAGCTGCAGCAACCAGATGGTGGACGTGTTCTTCGGCAACGGCGACGGCACGTTCGAGAAGAACCAGACATTCTCCGGGTGTCCCAGCGGCGCCGCAGCCAGGGGCAAGGACGCAGCTGACATAGACAATGACGGCGACACTGATGTGGTCGTCGCCTGCCAGGGCAACCCCGACATGTACAAGCTTGTCAATGACGGGACAGGGCAGTTCTCTGTTGTCCAGATAACGAATACCTATATATCTGCGGACCCATACGGCCTTGCGCTCGGAGACTTTGACGAGGACGGCAATGTCGATATCCTGCAGTCGTACGGAAACAGCCAGGACATCTATTTCTACAAGGGAAACGGCGACGGGACATTCCAGGACGGAGTAAACACGTTTGACACTGAGCCCACGGTCATCTACGATGCGATGGACAGCTTCGACCTTGATAATGACGGCCACCTGGACCTTATCATCTCGGGATATAACAGCAGGCTGGTCCAGTTCTACAAAGGCAATGGCGACGGCTCATTTGATTATGCCGCTACCATAGGCTCAGCAACAGGCAACGTGATGAGCGCCGCAGTCCCTTACGGCAACATCCCATTTGCAGCAGACCTGAAGGCGACCGAGGAGCATACCAACCTTACTACGCCCTCTGTGACCAGGAACACAGGAAGCGTGCCGATAAATGCCCGCCTGCTCATGCAGGTACATTACTGGAACATATCTGCAGGGCAGTGGAAGAATGTAAACACTACTGTCAATGACACAGGCCCAAGACACCTGGCTGTCAATGATATTTTTGACCTCAAGCAGGCCTTTGCCGACGGGGGAAACTGGTACACTGACAGCTATACGAACGGCACATACAGGATATATGCCGCGCTCCTGGACCCATACGGGATCATCCTGCGGGCAGACAACGGAAGCCTGTTTGCCACATCAGCTGACATAGTGCTGAACACGAGCCACAACTTCAGCCTCCAGCTTGACACAGAGGGGCCGACTGTCAATTACTTCACGGTAAGCCCTGTCACGACAGGCTACGGCCAGGAGATATCGCTCCAGGCGAGCATCGAGGATGTCAGCGGGGTCAACGACTCCTGGATAAATGTTACCTATCCCCAGGGGCAGTCAGTCAGGCTTAACATGTCCCATCCGACGACCCTCTTATGGAGCACAAGCTTCAATGATACCTGGCAGTGGGGCAACTACAGCCTGGTCCTTCACACATCTGACAATCTTGGCTATAACTCTACAGCCAATGCGACGGTAAGGATAAGGGCAAACACCAGCATCGGTGTCGCGACATTGACCAACGTATACTATCCTGACCAGATAGTCAAGCTGACATCGGCCTTTACATGGTGGGATGCAGACTGGAACTACAGGAAGAAGATAATCCTCGAAGAGAAAAACTGGGTGAGAAAAGACGCCCTGATTTCCGAGACGATCAACATCTCAGAGGAGCTTGCAGATCTGGGGCTGACAGGCAGTTTTGACAACAATTCGATCAGGATCATCGAATATGATGCAATTACGGGCCAGCCGAAGGTCTATAATGCGTCTGCAACAGGGCACGAGTATGAGATACCCTATGAATTCTCTGTTGAAAACAGCTCTGCTTATGACAAGATTAGCAACGCTGTCATAACCCTTGACTGGGTGGCCAACGGGACCATCACGCAGAATGAGGAGCGGTATTACATGATCTACTTTGACATCGAGGAGAACGGATACAAGGATCCTGCCTTTAATCTGCTTTCGAGCATCAGGAAACCATGCACAGGGCCGTTCATCAAGGCAGGCAATGACATCGGCGAGCACTGGATCGCCAGGATAAACGGCGACGGCACGTTCGGGCCGCAGACACTGGCTCTCACAGGAGGTGACAACCTGAGGGACGGAGGGGCGATATCTGACTTTGACAATGACGGTGACTGCGATATCATCTATGCTGATGACGACAACAATTACATATACCTCTCCAGGCAGCTTGACAACGGCAGCTTCTCAGCTCCGGAGCAGGAATCCGTCTTCACCCAGTTCAACGGCTACGAGATGGCAACTACCGGCGGGGATTTCAACAACGACGGCAACGAGGACTTTATCGCCTCAGGACAAAATAATGACATCTACCTCTTTACCGGGGACGGCACCGGGTCCTTTACCAGGAACACCATCACCCTGAACGCTCCCGGGACCAGCAGGTGCGCTGACAGCGCAGACCTGAACAATGACGGCAACGAGGATTTCATATGGTCATATACCGGAAACAACAGGATGTATATCTTCCTGGGCGACGGCCAGGGCGGCTTTACCCAGTGGGGCTATTTCACGATGCAGGGGCCGGATACAGATCCTTACGGCTGCACTGCCGCAGATTTTGACAACGACGGCAATGCCGACATCATTGCTAATACAGGCGGCAACGGCGAGCTTTACCTATATCTTGGAGACGGCCAGCTCAACTTCACGGCAACGACTACAGACGGGAACCCGATAATCGACACTAACACTCAAACGGGAATTGACAACTTTGACCTTGACAGCGACGGCTGGCAGGACCTTATCATAACTAACTGGGGAGGCCAGGACATGTACTACTATAAGAATAACCATGATAACACTTTTTCCTATGTATCTACGCCGATATTAAACAACGGTGCAGCCACGATGGGAGCTGCTGCCCCAACCGTAACCGGACTGGCGCAGGATACTACCGGTTCTGTCGCTGAGATAAATGCACAGTCTGATATCAGGTCAGCCCTAGTGAACACAGGCAGCACGACATTCAGGAGCTACACAAGGATAGAGATCGATTATTGGAATTACACAAGCAGCATCTGGAAAACAGTGAACGTGACAGTGGATGACCTGGTGAACAGTTCAATAAACGACCCGCTTGCATCAGGAGGGCTGCTGAGCCTGAAGGATGAGTTCGAGAACGCCGGCAACTGGAACACCTCGAACAGCACGAACGGCACATACAGGGTCTATGTCAGCATGAGGGACATATACAACAACACGCTGCTCAACGACAACGGCACAGAGATGAACGCGACCTACAACTTCACCGTGATGTATGATGTGATTGGTCCTAATCTCACGAACTTCAACATGATGCCCAACTATACAGGGTACGGCAACAACATAACTATAGAGGTCGACGCCATCGACGCCTCCGGAACAGATAATATCTCCATCAACATCACCTATGCGAACAAGAGCGTCTCAGGGTATATGGAGCATATAACAACATACAGGTGGAGGTATGAATTTACGGATACATGGTACCTTGGGAGGTACAATGTCACGCTATTTGCCAACGACACGCTCGGCTATAACAGCACCGCTGCGTCATACTTCATCATAAATTCCACGCTCAGCGTTGATGCAGCGACGATGCAGGATGTCTATTTTGCAAACGAGAGCGTAGAGCTTACGTCTCCTTTCAGCTGGTGGAACACATCATGGAACGACCGCCAGCCATATACGCTCACTGCATCGAGCTACGCCAAGCCGAACATAAGGATGATCACGAAGATAAATTTCACAGAATTGCTCAAGAACCTCTCTGTGACTGGCATCTTCGACCTTAACTCCATAAGGATAGTCGAGTACAACAGCGACGGCTCTGCAAAGGTATTCAACTCCTCAGCAAAAGGCGACAACAAATACCTTGTGCCCTTCAAGTTTACCAAGGGCGCCAAGTACAGCTCGACGGCAAACGCAGCAGGCCTCCTGGAATGGGTAATAAACGGGACGACTGCCGCAGACCAGGAAAAATACTTCATGGTATATTTCGATATAGAAGAAAGCGGGCTCAAGCCGCCTATGTACAGGGAACTTGACAGGCCTGATGCCATGATAGCCATTGCCGAGAACGACGGCAGCCTGTATTATGTCCCCAGCTATGACAACGACACGTTCGGGCCGATGACCTATATCGATGACCCGAACCCTGGCTTCACTGACCACACATGGGGGATGGCTGTCGCGGACTTTGACAATGACGGCGACTATGACATCATGACAGGCGCGACAAAGGACACCAACTATGCCAAGTTCTACCTCTATGAGAACCTGGGCGGTTTTGTCTTCAACAAGACATACACCAGCGCGCCGGTAGACATGAACGATGTCTATGTGATGGACATGGCCACAGGCGACTTCAACAACGACGGCTATATGGACGTTGTCGCAGGAGGCAACAACAATTACCTTTACCTGTTCCTAAACAACAAGAACAAGAAATTTTCGACGCCGACGAGGATAACCAACACATATTCAGCAACAAGAGGCAAGGATGCAGCAGACATCGACGGGGACGGGAACTATGATTTCGTCATGTCTGTCTCCGGAGGCGGTGGGGACATCTATTCCATGATCGGCGACGGTGAGGGCGGCTTTACCCAGAACTATCTTATGGACCCGCCAGGGGGGAACCCTTATTGTATAGCGCTCGGCGACTTTGACAATGACGGCACCCAGGACCTCATCTACGGTGAGGACCCCAGCGGGGCCATCGTGTATTTCTATAACGGGCTTGGCGACGGCACTTTCAACACCACAGGTGTCGCGCTCTTCAGCCCGCCGAACTACCAGGCGTGCGATGCCTATGATTTCAACGACGACGGCAACCTTGACCTTGCGATGGTCCTGTACACATCAAATGAGGCGCGCGTCTATTACGGCAACGGCGACGGCACGTTCAACACGACGCCAGTCACCATCGGGTCGCCTGTGACAAGCTTCGGCATCGCCACTCCCGAGTTTTACAGGGGCAGCTTCACCAAATCCGCACCGCAGTCAAGGGCAGAGAGCGTTATCCCTTCAAGGATCCTGAACATGGGCGACACGCAGTCTAACTTTTACCTCAATGTCTGGATCGAGCAGTGGAACAATAACACAAAGGCGTGGGACCTTTTCAATGATACCATCAGCAACTCATTTGACAACGTGCTTGTAAACTCACTGCTCAACCTCAAGACAGAGTTTGCGGCTGCAGGCAACTGGAACACCACAAACAGTTCGAAGGGATGGTACAGGCTGCATGTCGAGCTTTACTCTGCATACAATACGACTCTGAGCAACTGGGACGGGACGCTCCAGAATACCACATACAATTTCTCGATCTCAGCAGACAACGAGGGCCCGGACTATACGAACGTCATTGTTGAGCCCAACCCTGACGGATATGCGATGGGAAACATCACCCTGCAGTGCGACGTGAGCGATGATTCGGGCGTGGACACCATCTGGGTAAACGTGACCCTGCCTGACAATTCATCTGAGCTTGTCACGATGAGCAACTCCTCGACAGGCTCTGCCGCCAGATGGAGAGGATACTTCAACGATACCTGGCTCTATGGGAATTATACAGTCAGGTTCATGGGCAATGACACGAACGGCTTTGTCAGCTCGCTTGATAGGGCGCTGTGGATCTACGGCAATGTCACGATCGACTACAGCACCAAGAAATCGATATACTACCCGAACCAGACAGTGGAGCTTTCGCTGCCCGGCTATGTGCTGTGCATCCGCCGACAAACTTCAGCTATTACCTGCAGATGGAGATTGATTACCTGAACAGCACCGCATCAGAGTGGCAGCTTGTCAATGCCACGATAAACCGTTCAGGCATCAGGGTGCTGAACGTGTCGGACATCCTTAACCTGGAATCAGAGTGGAGCTCTGCAGGCGGGTGGTATACGGGGAGCTACCCGAACGGGACCTACAGGATATATACAGCCCTTACTTCGCCCAATGGCACTGTCCTCCAGAACCCATCCGGGACGTTCATGAACTTCAGCTACACGTTCAAGCTCAGGAACGAGACCAACCTGCCGGCTGTCAACTGGATAAGCATCCTGCCGCCGACAGCGGGCTACGGTGAGAACGTGACAATATCTGCAAACATCACGGATGACGGAATAATAAACAGGTCATGGGTAAATATCACGTATCCCGATGGGGAGAGCTACCTTTTCAACATGACAAACGCATCCGCCGACATATGGTTCTACACGTTCAACGACACCTGGCAGTGGGGATGGTATAATATCACTGTCTTTGGCGAGGACAATGACTCGTTCGTGGACTCTGACGACAGCAGGTTCAACGTGAGCGCTGATGTCACGGTCCAGCTCAAGACAGTAGAGGACACGTATTTTGAGAACGAGACAGTCGAGCTTGTCAGGAGCAAATGGTATGATGACAGATGGCACTACCAGGTGCCGTTCCTTGTCAACAGCACGGCATTCTGGAGGACAGAGTATGTGGTCGAGAAGGTAGTGAACTTTACCGAGCTCCTCGACGATGCGGGCTGCAACGTAAGCTGTACCTTCGACGAGAACTCAGTAAGGATAATCCCCTATGATGAGAACGGTGTCTTCTATCCCTACAACACGACGCGGGACGATTATCCTGTATTGTTCACAAAAGGTGCGGGGTATGATGCTAATACAAATGCCTGGGGGACTGTCATGGGAGTCGCCTATGGCCTGACACCGCCCAATTACGCTGTCAACTATGGCTGTTATTTTGACATCCTGGAAAACGGGGCTAAGAATGCGACAGGCGACAATCCCCTGTTCTGGTTCTCTGACAATTTCGATGACGGCAACTTTAACGGGTGGATCGAAAGCCCAGTGAACACTACTTATATCAATTTCACAGGGCCGCCGTTCATTGGCTCGTTCTCGAACACCTTCCTGAACGGCTCCTCAGGGGCTGTCCAGCTCAACGCAACGTTCACCACAGGCTCGTACACCTCGCCAGTGTATGATGCAGGAGAGCTGATGCCGTGGCATAATGTCTCCTGGGCAGAGAACGGGATCGGTGAGCTGAAGCTTGAGGCAAGGAGCTGCAACGACCCTGCATGCAGCGGGGAGCCGTTCCAGAACTATGGCAACACCTCCCCGCAGGAGCTGAATGTCCCTGACAACAGGTATGCCCAGTACAGGTTTATCTTTACAGCGGACAATGCATCTAAATCGCCGGAGCTGTTCAATGCCACGATATATGGAGGCATACCACCGTCAGCGAGCACGTTCAACAGCCCGCCTGACTCCCTGCTCGAGGGCGACGGGAACCCCTCGTCCCTTTCCAAGATATCCGCGGACGATAATATCTACGAGGGGCTTGACCTCATCCAGAGCCAGTGGGACTATCTCGAGATGAACTGGAGCTTTGACACCCCTTCGGATTCCCAGCTGACAGTCGCGAGCTTTATCCTGGACCACCATTATTCCGGCGGCCTGAATGCCATAAATGATACAAGGCTCGAGTGGTACAACGGCACAGGGTATGAGGAGATCTGCCAGGGCCAGATAAACCTCTACATGCACAATGACGGGACAGACACATGCAACCTGATGAACTACGGCATAGACACACGGAGCAAGGCATCGGACATCTCGCTGAGGCTCTACTACCACAAAAGACTTCCATACGGCGATGCCCTTGTCGATTCAGCCATGATAACACTGGGCGCAACATCATCAGGCGACACTGTCGACTGGAACGCCAGCACCGGCCAGGTGGTAGCAACAGGCAACGGAACATCATCGCTGCAGTACTATGTCGGCGATTTCATTGGGCAGTACAACATCAGCGCTGACATCAAGACGACATCGCCGGGAAAGGTCGGCATCCAGTTCAGGGCAAAGGACTTTGACGAATACTACATCTGCTACCTGGACAATGCGACAATCGAGCGCGGCCTAAAACGTGTAAGCAGCCTGGAGGAATACAGCCTGGATACCCAGGCGACAGGGTTTGCGGCCCAGTGGTACCACATGAACATAGAGGTTGGCACGCAGACCCTCGACAACCTTACATGCTATCTGGACGGTGTGAAGATAGCGAACGCGATAAACGATACATGGACAGACGGCACAATAGGGCTGTATGTCAACGGAGAGGACGGAGCGATGTTCGACAATGTGAGCATATACAGGATGCGGCCGTCAGATGACCAGGGAGTGCCGATAGACATCACGCTCCAGCCAGTGGTCAAGATAAACCAGTACAACCCTGAGAACAATTCTGTTGCCCTCAATAACGGCGGGACAAATATCTACGGCTATTACCTCATGCGGGTGGATTACTGGAACACGACAGCAGGGGTGTGGCAGACAGTAAACGTGACTGCCAACGAGACAAAGCCAAGAGCACTGCTGCAGCCCCCTTACTCGTTCAGGGACCTTGAGAGGATATGGACAGAGCACGGCCAGTGGTTTACAGATAACGAGATAAACGGCACATACAGGGTCTATGCTGCGATAAGGCAGCCGAACGGCTCCATCCTGAGGAACAACAACGGCAGCCTGATGGATGCGTATTACAATTTCACCATCGACATCGACCATTACGGTCCGACTATCTATAATTTCACGTTCAGCCCCACTGTCACAGGATACAATGAATCAATAACTACCACAGCTGCCGTCTCAGACAATACAGGCATAGATACTGTATGGCTCAACATCACGCACCCGGACAATACTACAGTAGACATAATACCCCTGAGCATCACATCAACAGAGTACACGACAAACTATGACATAAACACGTACATCTACAACTACTCTTCATGGGAGAACGGAAGGTACAATATAACATTGTATGCGACTGACACCAACGGGTACATGTCGAAGACGAGCACATACCAGTTCTACATACGGGCCAACCTGACAGTATATATAAGGACCGAGCTTGAGAACTACACCCCTGACTATTATGTGAACCTGTCCGACGATTCGATAATCAACAATACAGGGCTTACAGACAACCTCTACAGGATGGTGATGCTTGTGCAGAACTGGACAGGAAGCTCCTGGGATACGCTGTCTGTGGTGATGAACCACTCCACAGGCCTCAACCATTCTGAATGGCTTGACATGCACGACCACTGGAATGACAACAATGGGTGGATAACGACAGACAGCAGCGGCTGGAGAAGGATTTACATCGCACTGACAGATGATGACGGCAATATCCTGGCAAGCGACAACGGCAGCCTGTGGGAGTCATACTACAACTTCAGCGTCATATCTGATACTGAGCCGCCGGTGATATCAGCCATGTGGTTCGATCCCGGGGGGACCGTAGGCTACGGGAACAACATCACATTATACTTCAATGTAACTGACAACGGCAACCTTGACGATGTATCGCTCAATATAACCTATCCTGACAGCACGAGCATGCTGATAGAGAACATCTCTCCATATTCAGGAGACACGTACAGGTACGAGTTCAACGACACCTGGCAGTTCGGCGACTATAATGCCACTGTATATGCAAATGACACATCGTCAAACCCGTCAAATTCCTCAGGCATCTTCCGCGCGTCGGCGAACGTGACAATCGATGTGTCGACATTCAAGGACATCTACCAGCATGATGAGAAAGTCGAGCTTACAAGCCCGTATTCCTGGTGGAACTCGAGCTGGACATACAGGATACCGGTCAAGCTCAACAAGACAACGTTCAACAGGACCAATATCTACCTCATCGAGACGTTCAATTTCACGGGCTATCTTGCGACGCTCGGCATCACGGGAACGATGGACACAGACTCCATAAGGGTGATAGAGTACTACGAAAACGGGAGCATGAAGGTATACAACAGCTCCATGCCCGGTGACAGGAAATATGAGGTGCCCTACAAGAGCTGGCAGACAGATGACTTCGACAGCATCACGAACGCTGTGTACAGGATTAGGTTCAGGGCTGATGGAGCCACATCTGCAAACTCCGAGCGCGTGTTCCAGGTATATTTCGACATCATCGAATCCGGGTCAAAGCCCTCAGCCAGCTATGGCTTTGTCGAGCCGAAGAAGTTTATCATGCTCGTGCACGATGACAACCGGCACGAGTACTTCCAGATAATGCCGGACGGCTCGCTTGACGGACCTTTGACATGGTACCCTCCCATAGACAAGGGGTCCCAGGGAAGGGACGTCGGGATAGCGGACTTTGACAATGACAATGACTATGATGTGGCAGACGGAGCAGACGGCACGCTGTTCTATGAGGAGCAGACTGACCCTGACACAATAAATTTTACAGACAGGGGCATCATAGGAGATGAGATCGGGCCTCTGGGAACGTGGGTTGAGGGTATGGCGACAGGAGACTTCAACTATGACGGCAACATGGACTTTGTCGCAGGAGGATATTATGACATCTACCAGATTTACTTCGGGTATGGCAACGGCTCATTCTACAACAAGACCATACCATACACTTACGGCCAACAGTCCAGAGGAAAGGATGCGGCAGACTTCAACAACGACCAGATCATCGACTTTGTAAGCTCAAGAGGCGACGGCAGGACATACCTTTTCACGAACGACGGCGAAGGCAATTTTACCGTGACGTACCTGTTCGACGACGGAGGCCAGACATTTTGCGTTGCTGCGGGCGACTTTGACAATGACGGCAATGCAGACATCATACGGGACATAGGGAACAGCGACCAGTTCAGGCTGTACAGGGGCAACGGCGACGGTTCGTTCCAGCCCTATGAGAACGTGTTCACGGCATCTGGCTCGAACTATTTCGGCTGTGATGCATACGACCTGGATGATGACGGCAACCTTGACATCATCTATACGCAGGGCAATACCGGGCAGCTTTTCACAAGGAGAGGCTTCGGCAACGGCTCGTTCGATTCTGAAGTTGAAGAGTATGACTCATCATACAACGCGATATACGGGCTTGCAGCGCCGAACGAGTATGTCAGGAGCTATGCTTACCAGCTTCCGGTCGAGACGCAGGCCGAGACCCAGGTATCTTCGATGGCACTGGACACAGGCCAGACAGGCTTTTACTCATACCTGCAGGTTCTGGTTCAGAACTGGACCGGCTCCGGCTGGACCACAGTAAACACGACTGTCAATGAGTCCTCTCCAAGATATATCACAAACGGCCAGCTGATCGACCTGAGAGAGGCGTTCTACCTGGCCGGCAACTGGAACACGAGCCAGCACAGCTACGGCCTTTATAGGATTTATGCGGCTCTCAGGAACACCTACGGCCAGGTGCTGCAGGATGACAACGGCAGTTACATGAACGCCTCGCATCTCTTCAACATCAGCGCAGACACTGTGCCGCCGAACATCACCCAGGTTGTCATCTCGCCGAACACCACAGGGTACGGCAAAAATATCAGCATCATCATATACACTGCAGACCCGGACGGCGATTCCTCGTGGATGAACCTGACATACCCTGACGGTAGCTGGGTTATGACGAACCTTACAAGGACAACATCATTCCAGTTCAGGACATGGACAAACGATACATGGCAGTGGGGTGACTACAACATAACCATATATATCAATGACACGAACAGCAACAATGCGTCGGTCAACACCTCCTTCAGGATAAGGGCGAACACGACGATGCAGGTGGCGACACTGAAGGATATCTACCTCCATGACGAGGTTGTCGAGCTAAGCTCACCATTTACATGGTGGAACAGCTCATGGCACTACAGGTTCCCGCTGGTGCTGGACGCAAAGGATTATGCAAGGCACAATGTCATAATAGACAAGGACATCAACTTTACAGAGAAGCTTGACGAGCTCGGGCTTGTCAGGACACTTGACTTTAATTCCATACGCGTCATTGGGTACCAGACAAACGGCTCTGCGGTAATATACAACGCCAGCCAGCCAGGTGACAGGAAGTACGAGGTGCCGATAAAGACCGAAGAAAAGACCGGCTATGATTCTGTCACCAACGCCCTTGTCGAGCTCAGCTTCCTTGTAAACGGCTCGATATCGTCCCAGTCAGAGAGGTACTATATCGTATATTTCGATGCAGAGGAGAACGGGAACAAGGACGAGGCAAACTACAGCTTCAGTATCCAGAGCACAGAGTGCGATGAGCACTTCATAATAACCGGTGACAGGAACGGCGACCTGTATTACATAAGGAGCTATGACAACGGATCGTTCGGTTCGCAGCAGTACGTAGGCAATGATGATACCAACACATGGGGTGTCGGCATAGCGGACTTTGACAATGACGGTGACTGCGACTTTGTCACCGGCGGGAATTCAGGGTTCATAGACTACTGGGAAAAGACCGGTCCTGGAAACAGCTTCAGCGTCGTCTCTGATGCCTTCAGCTTCACTGATTCAGGATATGGGATGGATGTCGCGACCGCAGATTTCAACAATGACGGCAACATGGACTTTTTGATATCAGGCAGCAACAACCAGGGCAAGCTTTTCCTGGGAGACGGAACAGGAAGTTTCCCGACAACCACCACAACTACGCTTGCAGGCACAGGCCGCGGCAAGGACGCTGCAGACATAAACAATGACGGGAACATGGATTTCGTGCTCGGCGACTCAGCAGGCAATATCTACTGGTACGAGGGCCATGGCAACGGCACGTTTACAGAGCACGACATCTCATGGGATATAGGCAATGTCGCATATGGCGTGCTGGCTGCTGATATAGACGGTGACGGCAATGCCGATATCTGCGCTGCCCAGTCCGATGCCAGGATATACTGCGCGCTTGGCGATGGGGACGGAAATTTCGGCACTGCCTATTATACAGGCAGGGACCCCGGGAATTACGCGCCCATGGACGCGTATGACATCGACAAGGACGGCGATCAGGATATTGTTGCCAACTATTACTCGGCTGAGAGGGTATATTACTATCCCAATGACGGGACAGGGGCGTTCAGTGACTATTCAGGAAATCCGATAGGGCCCTCAGCCGGCCAGGACAGGATGGGCATCGCCCTTCCCGATGAGATAATGGCGGCAAACTCGACCCTGGGAAGCAGCGAGGAGAGGGCAGAGACATCAGCTGTCAGCGCAGGCAGGAACATCGGCGCCACAGACATGAAGTATTACATGACCATGGAGATCCAGCACTACAACCTGACCTGGAACAACACGAACACCACAGTAAATGATACAACAACTGCCTATATCAGAAGCCTCGGCACTGACAGCCTGATAAATTTCAGGCAGATATTTGCAGATGCAGGCAACTGGAACACCACAAACTCAAGCTACGGCCTCTACAGGGTGTTTATCGCGCTCAGGGACCCATACGGAAAGATACTTCTAAATGACGACCACAGCAACATGAGCTGCTATTATGTGTTCAACATCAGCCCGGACACGACCCCGCCCAACATAACATCTTTTGTGATCCAGCCAAACATGACAGGCTACGGGAGCAACATAACTGTCGAGATAACTGTCACAGACCAGTCGGCCATAGGCATGGCCTGGGCCAATGTGACATTCCCAGATTCAGGGACAAAGATGTACAACCTTACTGCGGTCACGCAGCTGCGGCACAGGCTGACCTTTGCCGATACCTGGGAGAACGGGAGCTACAGCATAACTGTATTTGTCAATGACACGAGCGGCAACACCAATAATATCTCAGGGCAGTTCGTGGTGAAGGCCAACTCATCTTCAAGGGTATTTACTGTAAAGAACACGTATTACAGCGACGAGATAGTAAGGCTTACGCATGCATCGCAGTGGTGGAACGACAGCTGGCACTACAGGGTAGATGTGGGTGTTG
>CAZPXC010000008.1:0-39398 GCA_964590935.1 uncultured Methanosarcinales archaeon | reverse complement strand
CTGCGGGGAGAAGGGGGCTTTCCTGTGCTGAAAACTCTGCCACCCACAGGATATACTGCTTTGGAGGAACAGGGTTTGATGAGACCCCCCTTGACCAGATACTCCAGTACCGGCCATCAACTGACACACTTTCGCCTGTACCAGCTGTTTTGCCCAGTGCCAGGAGCTATATGTCATGCGCTGAAAATCCTGCTACTCACCTGATATACTGCTTTGGTGGACAGACCAGCGACGCAAGCCTGGATGAAGTCATAGAGTATAATCCTTCCACTGGTACTGTCACCACAAAATCAGCAGCATTTCCTCTGACCGTAGACAGGCTGGCATGCTCGCCTGATTCCTCAGCATCCGAGATTTACTGCTTCGGCGGATACACGCCGGATGTGGATGTATTGCTGACCCACTACCTTGACACGATATTTGAATATGACCCTGGCTCAGACTCCCTGTCAGTAATCGGGGCAACGCTCACAGAGGGAAAGTACGCGCTTTCATGCGCAGAAGATTCATCAGACAGCAGCATCTACTGTATTGGAGGCAGCAGAAGCGTGGTCAATTCTGACGAGATAACAGAGTACTCATAAAGCCGATTATTTTATAGAATGAACTATTATGCCTTTCCCGCCTATCTCCAGCGGATGTATATCCTCGTCGTTTTTGATGCTCCTCATCTTCGCCACCCTTAATGCACGGGAATATTCCCCGCCAAGTGTCTGGGAGTGAAGCTTAATTATCCCGTCGCATATAAACTCGGAAACACCGTCGATTGACATCGTGGCGTCATTATGGCTGTGGGAGACAAGTATGATCGTGGCGCCTGACAATGAAAGCTTCTGAACAACATCATAGACATAACGCTTTACTGTCAGCGTATCTAATGTATGAGGATGATTGGTAAGCAATGGCGTATTCATCGTGAGCGTAGAGAGCGAGTCCACCACCACTCTTGAAATCCCTTTCTGCTTGATCATCCTGAGAAGCATCCCTGGGGTGCCTTTCTCGAGGCTGGCCGCAGGTATGGACTGCACATAAAGCATCTTCTTATTCTCGAGGGACGCCAGGTCCCAGCCAAAGGCTGATGCCTGGTTGAGCAGGTTGCTCTTTTTTTCCTCAAATGAGATATAGAGTCCCTTCTCTTTAAACACTACAGCCCCATTATAGAGATATTCCAGGCCGAATATGGTCTTGCCTGTTCCCGGAGTACCGCATAAGAGCACTGTGTTTCCGCTGGGAATACCCCCATCAACAAGCTTGTCAAATCCTTTTATCCCTGTCTGCACTTTCTTCATTTTATTGTTCGTCAATGGAAAATATAAATATCCTCTTGCTGTTGGTCTTTATTATCTGGCATGTGGCGTTGATGCTGCTCTTGAACTCCTTTTTAAGGTCGGCTCTCAGCTCTTTTGGGACAAGGAGGTACATCGTGGCATCATTCTTCCCCCGCTTGGAGAGCCTGCTATGGGTATTCATATTGGCCTCTGAAAAAAGATGCACCTCGTTCATCTGGCCTTTCAGCTGGAGGGACTCTTCTGTATCAAGAACAACCTCATAGATGACCTTGCCGTCCTCCATTATTCTTGAGCTGAGTATTGTCCCCATATGATTTGTGGTAAGAACGGCAACCTTATAAAATTTTCTAATTTATCGGATAAACTATCTATTGAACCGGATAAAAGTCTATTTTCTGAGGAAAATTCAGCTTAAGCACGGCTTTGTAATGTAGCTTTCTTGAATGTGAAAGAGAAAACTTTTCATTCACTGGCTGCAATTCGGCTTAAACACAGCACTGGGAGCGCCTGCCGAACCAGCGCCAATGAAATATAATTATCCCGCCGTTTTTTATCAGGCGGGATAATTATGGTCTGAGAAAACTGACGTGGTCAGTTTTCGATTGACAGATTTCTTTTTGAGCAGCCCTTCGGGCTGGCTTGCACCACTGGAACAAAAGGGTGGGTAAATTTCATGGGAAAATCGGCTATCCCCTCACTAAAGTGAGGGGCCTTTATCGCCGATTTTCCTGTAAGTTCCATTCGACTCTTCAAGTATTTTTTTTAGCGACGGACACAACAAGAAATAGCCTAGACGCGTTGATTAAAAAGCTACGCTTTTTAATTGGCCGCCCTGAAGGGCTATCCTTTCCTCCTCCAACTGAAGTAGGAGGGCCCCAGGAGCCAATCGAACACTGGATTTTTTCTTGATGCGAGTAAAATAATATCCAACTAGAAACCTGGCTTAACATAATCATAAACTATAAATACTCCCGTAATATCTTCACGACAATGGATTCAGACATCAGTACGAGCATCGATATTGGCAGTGACCTGGGGAATGAGAAAAAAAAGGACGAGATTCTAAAGGAACAGAAAAAGCTGGCAGACAAGCACAGGAAGAAGCGCACCAAGGCAAAGACCAGGGTTAAGAAGCAGGAAAAAACCAAAAAGGAAAAAAGCATAAAAAGATACCTGCCGGTCATCTTTATTACAGCCGCCATGCTGCTATCTGTCCTTATAAGGCTGCATTATGCATCCATACCAGTAACATACGACTGGGCATCATACTCGGCAAATGTCTCCCTGAGGCCGCAGATCGCGGAGGCAGTTGATAAGCAGTATTATTTTTATAGCGACCAGCAAAAAAATGAGATTATAAATGAACAACTGAAAGACGCTCTCACGAAATACAAGTCTTCTATCGAAGAAAAGTCAGATGAGTTGAAGCAGAGCTTCAAGGACCCAAACGGCAATACATATCTCTATGGTATTGACCCCTACAAATACTACAAGGATGCCAAGGATAAGAATTTCAGCAATTTCCTCTCATTTTTCTCCTACTATCTCTACAGGTTTGTTTCTCTCTTTAACAATAATGCAACCCTGATGCAGACCTCGTTTTATATCCCTGTGATTTTTGTATGCCTTTCCATAATACCCATCTATCTCATAGCCAGAAGGATCACTGGCGACTATGGGGCATTTGTTGCATCAGCTGTATTTGCGATCCATCCTGAATTCCTGAAATACAGCCTTGCAGGGATGTCTGATACCAATACCCTTAACGTATTTTTTCTGCTTCTCATTGCATGGCTCTTCCTTGAGCTGTTCTACCTGAAATCCTTTAAGACCAGGATTATAGCGGCTGTATCGATAATTGCTGCGTTGTTTCTTTTCAAATTTACATGGACTGGGTATTACCTTGCAGCAGGCCTGATATCAGGGGGTGCTATTGTCTTTTTTGGAATATACCTATTCAGGCTATTGACTGCTAAACTATCCATGAAAAAGAGGATCCTATCACTTGCCATACTGTTTATGGTCATATTTATTTTTGCATTTTTTGGGCAGAATTTTATTATCAGCCTTTTGCCCCAGAAAATCCAGCTTTATCTTGGCAGGCCAGCAGAGCAAGGCATATGGCCTGTTAATCTCAGCTCAGTAACTGAGCTCAAGCAAATAGCATTCTCCGAGATGCTATTTAGGATTGGGGGAAGCTTCCTGGCAATAATTGTCCTGTTTTTCATCGGTTACACAACATTGAGAATACTGAGACAGAAGCATGAGATTATTAAAGCCGATATTCTATGTATAGTTGCTGCCATTGTAATCGTCGTTGCGGGTATGAAAGCACTGAGGATACTACCTTTTGCAATACCATTTGTGTGCATTATCTTTGGCTCTGGATTTATTATCATATATCAGTGGCTTGCAAGAACATTTATCAGGTGGACAAACCTAAAGAGCAATGTCATGAGGTATTTTACTTTTATGCTGGTATTTGCACTCCTGATGACACCGATTGCTATGTCTTTTTCAGAGAACTATAAAAGTGTAAGGGTTATAAGGCCAAAGATGGATGATTCCCTATACAATAATGCCATCGATATTAAGATGAACAGTGAAGAAAACGCCCAGATATTCTGCTGGTGGGACAAGGGGCATTTTTTCAATGCGATCAGCGACCGAAGCGTTTTCGAGAAGGCCAGCCCGGCCATGCCAATGACCTATTGGATGGCAAGGGCGCTTGTAACACCCGATGAGAATCTTGCAAGGGGAATCATCAGGATGCTTAGCTGTGATGGAGAAAATACTGCCTTCAATAAAATAACAAAAGAATACTCAAACTATGAAGCAATCCAGATTATGGATCACATTCTTGCCATTAACAGGACTGCGGCAGCAGAATATTTAGAAAGCATGAATATCACACCGGATACTGTGCTTCAGTATACCCATTGCCAGCCGAAACAGACCTTTGTCGTTGTCACCGATGATATGTTCACCAGGTTCCACAGTGTGCTGTATTATGCAAACTGGGATCCCAGGGTGGGCGAGATAAGGCAGGAGGTACAGGGCATGGATATCAACTCTGCTCTTGGCCTGATCGAGCAGAAGTATAACCTTACAAGCAGCCAGGCAAATGATCTCTACCTTAAAGCCACCACCAATGAGAATCCCTACAGTGCATTTATGCAGTATAACTGCAACAAGGAGAACAGCACTTTTGTATGCAGCGTCGGCAGGAAGAGCGTAGCAGTCAATATTGACACCCTGGAGATGAACTTCAAGCCAATACCAAAAAAACTGGTCGTGATCGACGGCAACATAACGACATACAACTTCGAGAGCGAATCAGACAAGGTGATGATAATCTACAAGAGGGGCGGAAATTACCAGACAATAATGGTTGATGAGACCATAGCCGACAGCATGTACATAAAACTGATGCTCTTTGACGGCAAGGGTCTTGATGATTTTCAGCTGTTCAGGGACTATTCAAGGCCGGAGACGATGAGGGTTGCCAGCTACATTGTAAAATGGGACCAGGCAAACAAGCAGCAATAATGAACAGGACAAATGGAGCTGTCCTTGCAGAAGAATACGGGCTCTGCTCCAGCGTCATGAAAAAGGCCAGAGGGCTGATGTTTTCAAGGCAGAGGAGCCTGGTTTTCCCGTTTGACAGCGAAAGGATAGTTCCCCTGCACATGCTCTTTGTGTTCTACCCTATCGATGTGCTCTTTCTGGACAAGGATAAGAGGGTAGCGGAGATAAAGGAGAATTTCAGGCCGTTTACATTCTACACACCTAAACAGAGAGCAAAGTATGTCATAGAGCTGCCGGCAGGCGTGGTATCTGAGACCCATACAAAGACAAACGATTATATTGATTTTTCTTAAGGATCTATGTTAGCTGGCTTATCCTTGATATATCGTGCCTTTTTGCAAATGAATGGTATCTATTGACAGTATCTGTATTCTGGATATGACCTATTGCAACCCCTGAAAAACTGTACAACCTGCTTAAATGATCATCGATAAAACAGCTGTTCCTGTAAGCTTTTGCACCGGCCTTTATGCCGGCATCATACATCACCGACGTTGAAATTGTCCTGCTGTCAAGAAGTATCAGGCTGTGTTCAGCGCAATACTCTGCGATTGTGCTCATCAGTCCCATGTTCTGCGTGACCAATGACCCCATATGGTTGTTCATCCCGACGATGGGATAGTCAAGGGCATCAATGGAACGCTCAAGTGTTTCAATTGCCTGTTTTTTGGAATATGAATTGTAGATCCCAAACTGTCCTATGCTAAGCCCTCTTTCTTTCATATTGATAGGCTCCATCGGCTGATGCAGAAGAACATCTGCATTCTTGTATTGCCTGAGGATGTTAAGAGTCTGCCGCTGATACCCACTGCCAGGAAGGACAGCAACAGTAACAGGCACATCTACAAGCTTTTCAAGGTTGGCTATGCTTTTCCTAGAGCATCCGCCATCATCAAGGACAACACATTTCCTGTCACGGGCGTATGACCTAAAAGGAATACTTGCTAATGACAGGGCAATTATCCTGATAAAATCTCTTCTTTTCATTTTCGTATGCCTTATAACACAATAGGAGTAATATCAGCATCATTTTAAATGTATGGCCTATTCTTTCGCTAATTAATCAATTTATCAAACAACTCCAAAGATATAGTCGTAATTTCGAAACATTTAAATATAAGTAGTAGGATAAAATAAGATATTAGTATATATTTATATATATTGATTTAGAAGAGATACGATGGGGAGTGAACCAAAAAAGGGGCAGAATCTAGTATTTCTCCTAATTCTCTCGGTATTTTGCGGTCTTTTAAGCCTTCATAGCGCTGCAGCCGATTTTGGGACCCATATCAATGTAAGTGTCAAGGAGACTGTCTATCAGGAAACAACGTTTGCAGAAAACTTTACCCTTACAGAATGGCAGAAATACTGCTACAGCGAGGGTGTCATCAATGTCTCAAACCCAAACAATGAGACAGTCTATGATATATACGTAAGCTTCGGCAACACAGCAGGGCTGTCGACCAACTTCAGCTGGGTCAACACCACAAAATTCGGGAACCAGACAAGCGGAGCACCCGGCAGCACGATCGTATTATTCATCCCTGAGCTCAACCAGGGCAATTATTCTACATTCACATACAATATATCATGCATGGGCCAGAACCCGCCACTGAACATCGAGAGCAACTACACCAATTATGACCACGGCTTCAGCAGGAAGGTCCTGGCAGGCTACAACTGGACAGTAAACCAGTCTGTGAGAAACGAAAACGCAGTCAACCTAAACATAACAAACATTAACGTGACGATCACCGCTGCAAATGTAACATGGAACGCCTCTGATTTTAACTTCTCACTGGAACACCTCAATCCAGTAGGGGATTTTGCCAATGTGCATGAGAACAACACACATTACCTGTGGTGGTGGCAGCCGAACGGCGGTGAGATGGCATGGAACCAGTCTGAGAACATTTCTTATGTTGTGAGGGCTCCTTACAGTGTCCCGTTCACCGCATCCTATCTTGCTATCAGAGAAAGGGTGAACTTTGAGGTGGATATCCTCCTGTCAAACCTTACAATAAAAGGTATCAACGGCTCAGCAAGGATCGACCAGGATTTTCAGAAACGCATAAGCCAGCCTTCTGATAATGTCGACAACCACAATGTCACATGGGAGATCACACCATCGATAAGCGTTCCTGTCAACATAACCTATGACCTGAACAAGGTAACACTCTGGGTTACAGAAAACCTTGACCCGACCAACAAGACAAATGACACCTCCTGGGGGTTGCTCGAGGTAAACTATACAGGCTCGCCGATGAAACAGATTAACATAAGCACTGGCTGGGGCAATTCGAGCTACCAGTGGTATTTCAACTACACTGACGGCGCAAGCTCTACCTATCCGCCACCCATAGTATGGATGAAACCAGAGTGGCTCATATCGCATAAGTACGGCCAGATCCTAAACTACACGACCACAGTAAGCGGGAGTGACATATACCTAAAATACATCTATGTCATCCATGGCTACTGGCTCCAGGTGGAGAAGAACGTGACAAACATCGGCGAGGACCAGTACCAGATAAAAATCCATGTCGAGAACATAGGGAACGGCTGGACACCTGAATTTGAATATGTGACTGTCTATGATTTTGTGCCGCATGACTTTGCTGTCTGGAACATGACTGTTACAGGCTCGCAGATGACCAACCAGTCAGTAGGCAGCCAGGGGGATGAGTTCTACGGCATGTCATACAGGTGGAACATCCCTTGGAAGGGCACGATGAACTCATCACTCGGCCCGAAGAACGGTCCTGATGCAACAGGAGTCGGAAACTATAGCTGGAATGTCTCCTACAAGGTCAACGGCTCAGGCGAATATAAGGTAACGGACCTTTATATTGTAGGTTTAGACCCGCTCAAGGTTGACGGCGCATTTGCCAGCCCTATAATCACCATAATATCAGGCATCCAGAGCCATTCAAACGAGATAATATACATGTCTGTCATCGCATTCTTGATCATCGTGAACATCACAAACCTGATCATGACCAACAGGATACACAAGAAGATACAGGACAGGCTCCCGCCTGCACCGGCACCAAGACAGCAGTATCCACCCAGCCAATGATTACTGGTTCTTAATTGTATTCATATTGACTTTTGATTGTGCAATGTCAATTTTCTCTGGAATGTGCGAGAGAAATCTTTTCATTCACTGGCTGCAAGCCCGCTTCAATACGGCACTGTGAGTGCCTGCGGGCTCGCGCCAATGAAAAGATTTCTTCCTGAGTAGCCCTTCGGGCTTGCTTCCTGCACTTGAAGGAAAGAAAATCTGCACAACCAGAGATTTATCTAACACGCATAAAAGAAAAAAAGTGGGGACGCTGGGATTCCCAGAGGCGTTAGCCGATGGGTGACGAGAAACTTTGTTTCTCGGAATGTTCAAATCACAGCGGATGCACGAATGATAATGAGTGGGGACGCTGGGATTTGAACCCAGAACAACTGGTATCTTCATCAGAACTGATGTCTGACATACCATTTGTAAGTCATCGGCATTTTGCCTCATCGCTCCAACACTGGAGCCAGGTATGATAGCCAGGTTTCACCACGTCCCCGGTAATGGAATCCAGAATAAAATTCTAGATAATATATAAAGATTATTATTTCTTTTTTCTCCTGACGATGATTTTTTTCTTGCCCTTTGCCCGGCCCTTTATCCATAGAACAAGGAATATCACTACCAGGGCTGCAAGAACCAGGAGAAGAATGAAGAAATAAAGGTACTGGTCAATAAGGTTCGTGAAGAACCCCCATGAGGGGAAGCTCTCTTTGTTTTGTACAACAAGGGTTATATCCGGACTATAGGTCCTGCCGCCATGGCCGTCATCTGCTATGAAGGTGATAACCCTCTGGCCGTACCAGTCCTTATCCGGCACAAAGGTGACAACACCATTGTCACTGATATTTACTGTAATATTTGCAACATGGGTGGCTGAAAAGCTTATCAGGTCATTGTCTGTGTCGTTCACAAAATCAAGAAGGTCTATAGTTTTTACCCTGTTCTTGTTCCATATATAGGCTGTCGGTGATTCAACGAGAGGCTCCTCCAGGGTAATGTTTTCCTGGGTAGTGCCGGTGGCATTGGTCATATTGCCTGCTGCTGTCGCATTCTGGGGTGGGTAATAGACCCCAAGGTTCCCGCAAAGGCCTGTAAAATAGCACAGGATCATCAAAAGGAACACAATACCTATCGAGATAACTATGACAAACTGCCAGACAGGCTTCTTTTTTGCGGGCTTTTCAGGCTTTTTCCTCTTTGGTTCCTTCTTGTCTGTGACGAACCTTTTACGGATCCCGGTCCAATATCGGAAATACAGGATAACCAGAGCAGCCACGACCAGAACTATGAGGATACAGAGCCAATACGTACGGAAAAGGCCTCCTGTCCAGTAAAGAGCGCCCAGCTCCCAGTCAAAATACCAGCCGAATATCCATTTGAACACGAAATATCCTATAATAGCCAGCGCCAGCAGTATCAATATCCAGGGCAGCCATCCTCTAAACCATTTTTTCTCCCCTGCCGGCCTTTCTTTCTCTGTGATCTCAATAACCTCTGGCTTTTCTTCGCAGCCTTACTGTGTTTTCTGATAAAATACAGCACTAGGAGAAGGATCAGCAACGCTGCTATGACAGCAAGGACGATATAGAGCGTGATCTCAAGTATGCCTGCAATAGTTGCCGGCTGGGGCTGCCCGGTGACATTTTCTGTGATATTGGTTGTGATATTGCCTGTCACATTTACAGGCAGGCTTACGTTTCCTGCCCCTCCGCAGTCAGTGATATCCAGCTGCATATCAAGCTGTTTTGAGATAAGGCCGCGCTGCGAGGTTGCGATGACGGAGACATTATGCTCACCTGCCTCTAATGCATCCACTGTGAGGAAAGCAGTCGCATTTGCATTCCTTGAAACATTGACAGCGCCGGGGCTGAGCGTGACAAAATAAGGCGCTTCAAGACTCATGTCAATGATATTGCCGATCTCACCGTCATTGTCGATCTCGAAAGGTATAAGGTAGAGGTTACCCCTGCACAGGCTATAGGCGGTTGAGCCCACAGGTGTTATGGTCAGGTTAACGGTCTCATTGAAGTGTGTCTGCAGCTCCCTGCCAGGACTCATCTTGAATTCATAGCAGCTCTGCCGCAGGTTAAGGTAAAACGGTGTTTTTGTGATGAAGCGCGATGTTCTTGAATAGGTGACAAAATCAAAGGTAAAATCCCCGTACATATCGCATGGGAGGTTTATGTATATATATACAGGAGTTGACTGGCCCGGCGCCAGTATTGCAGGATTGGGGCTGATCGTGTAATAATCCTGCTCTGTGTCAACCGAGAGGTCGTATGTTTCTGTGTAATCACCGGTATTTGTAAGCTCAAATACATACAAAGTGGGTGTGCATGGGCAGTTGCTGAAACTATAGTTCTGGATGTCCACTCCGGTATTGAGGCATCTGCTGACTGTAATCGTCTGTGTAAGCACCTTTTCCAGGCCTGTATTTGAGGATATATGTGTATTTAGCCTATAGCTGCCTGGCTGGATCGATGCAGGTGGCCGTATGAGGTCGTGTACAACTCCTCTTTCAGATGGCCCAAGTGTCAAGACTGCGGGCACTATCGTGGTCCAGCCTGCATATTCATCATCTGTCGTGATCGTGAAGGTTGCCAGTCCAATACCGGTATTTGTAACTGTAATGGCATCATCAAACATAGATCCAAGGCAGAGCGGGATATCGCTGTAGGATGATGATGCCTGAAAATCACTGTTTGCAGCATGGACGCAAACTAAAGCGAGTATCAAAACCAGAGAAAAAACCAGTATTTTTGTTTGACGATTCATTTACTACACCGATGTCCACCAAAGAAAACTTCAAAAAAAGGATAAAAAAATAAAAAATCTACCTTAGTAGTAGGTTTCGCTCTTGCTCTCTTCGTCCTCGGGCTCTGTATCCCTGCCCCTGAGCCTGCTGAAACCGATGATGAGTCCCAGTATGACCAGCAGTATGACAAGAACCACAAGGCCAATCTCGAGCACCTTCCTGACAGTTGACCACTGTGCAGTTGATGGCTCTGGAGCCTCTGCCTCAGCGACATTTGCCTTGAGGGTAAATTCCTTCAGTGTCTCTCCTGCAGAGCTTACCTTGAGCGAAAACATGTGCTCGCCGAGTGAGGCATCTTCCTTTGCTGAAAGATACACGTAGACTGCCTCTGCTTCGCCTGGGTTGACGACCACGATGTTAGCCGGGCTTATGCTTACATCTGCCCACTCTGCATAGCCGTCTGCTGAGACAACATATGTCTTTGCCTCTGGACCTGCATTGGTCAGGGTCATCGGGTATATTACGCCGCCCTGGCCTGCAACGACATCCTGTGTGGCCGGTCCGACAGTGATTATGGTCTTGGGCTTAGCCTGCGGTGTTGTCTCTTCCTGCTTGTTGCATGTCTCGTCTGCGATGACGTTTATCTGCTTGTCCACGGTCGCTACCTCATCGCCGTCATCATACACGACAGATATAGTAGCATCATAGGTTCCTGCATCCACGCATGGAGGTATCCTGAGGTAGAGCTCTTCGGATGTTACTGAATCATCCTCGTCTATCTCATCGATGTAGTCAGCTGCAGCCACACCCAGCTTGGGTATTGTTATGCTGACCTTGACACCGTTTGTATCATCCACCATCCCTATGTTCTCTATCCTTACTGTCGTAAGGAGTGACCTTCCTGCAACAACTGCATTTGAAGGGGAGAATACAACGTCCTTGATAATCATATCATGCCTCTGGGATTCAACTGCGATCTCATAAGTCTGCTCTGTTGCGTCGCCGTCCCTGTTTTCAACCCTTACTCTCAGCTTGTATGTGTCCTTATCAAGCCTGTATGGGAAATTCAGCTCGAACTTCTTGACATATGACCTGTTTTCCCTCATATCGAAAACATCAGATATATCCTGCACAAGGTCACTGTGGTCATATCCTCTCAGATAAACCTCGATCTGTGCATTATCGACGTCAGCCTCGGCAATCACGTTCACCTTGATCTCGAACTGGTTGTCTCTGTCAAGTGCCCTGACGTCAACAGGGTTTGAACCTGTCGGGCTGAGCACATCCCCGTCCAGCTTTACATCCTTGATCTCAACCGGCAACGCGCTGACAATTGACACAGTCATCAGCATCACTAAAAACAGCATCAATCCAATGCATTTCTTTGACACACTCATTTTAGTTTACCCCCTCTGTTTTATATTAAATATAGAGTATAACTCTATTCTGCGAACCATGTAAATATAATTTATATATAAATGTTTCGATTTTCCAGTAGTTACTTTGATTGACTATGAAATGATGAAAACATTGCCCCTTCTTGATGAAAAAATATTAAGATGAATAAAAAATTTTCCCTGCTTTTCCAGCATCCGGTTATCAACATAAGATAAAACTATATAAATCACTGGAATATAGTTAATGGTTATGATATCAGTAATAGGCGCAGGGCCTTGCGGCCTGATGGCTGCACATGAGCTTGCCGCTACAGGCAGGAAGGTAATTGTGCATGAGGAACACAGCAGGATAGGCAGGCCTGTACAGTGCACAGGGATAGTGACAGGGGAGATAAGGAAGATAGTCCCTCTGCCAAAAAGGCTGATCATCAACAGGATAAAAAAGGCAAGGATATATGCATCAGGAAAGGATTATGTTGAGCTCCCTATAGAGGATTATGTCATCGACAGGGCCGGCTTTGACAATTACCTTGCAGAGCGCTGCGAGGATAAGGGAGTCATAATCAAGAGAGGCTCTAAGATAAAAAGTGTTCACAGCAGCAATATAATTATAGGCGCTGACGGGCCAGACAGCTTTGTGAGAAAGATCATCAACCCTGGACAGGGGATGCAGTATTATGTTGCCAAGCAGGCCATCATCAGGGGAAGCTTTGACAGGGACACTTTCAGTGTTTACCTTGGAAGCGTAGCTCCGGGATTCTTCGCCTGGGCCGTGCCTGAGAACGAGAGCACGGCAAGGGTCGGGCTTGCGACAACAAGATCTGTGGATGTGCATTTCAGAAAGATGATAACTAGACTTGGCCTGAAACCTGGCAGGAAAACTGTTTACCAGGGCGGGCTTATACCAATATATAACCCGCATATAAGGCTCCAGAAGGGAAACCTTTACATCGTAGGCGATGCTGCGGCCCAGGTAAAGGCAACAACAGGAGGCGGCCTTGTGCCTGGACTTTTAAGCGCCAGGATCCTTGCCCGGTCTATAGCAGATAACACAGGATATGAGCAGGAATTTAAAAAGACTGTCGGAAAGGAGCTGGCACTGCATCTCAGGCTGAGAAAGATGCTTGACAGGTTCACTGACAGGGATTACAGGCTGCTTGTGAGCATGCTCAGGCCCAGGAGAATCAAGTCAGCTTTCTATGCCCACAACAGGGATAACAGCGCCAGATTATGCATGTCGCTTCTGCTGAAACAGCCTGCGCTCATAAGGTTTGCAAGATTTCTTTTTTAATGTAAAAATACCTAGTAGAAGGTCTAATTTTTCATCTCAAGCACAGAATACACATGCTTCATATCCTTGATCTTCTGGACAAGCTCGTCAAATACAGCCTGATCAGGCACAGTCACTGTAGCAGTGTTCAGCACCCTGCCCGCTTTTGTTGTCTCAGCATTCAGCTTCTCAACATTGACCTTCAATGAGGCGATAACATTCAGCAGCTCTGCAAGAACGCCGACCTTATCCTCGACTATTATCTGCAATGTTTTCGTATTGGCATGCTCGATGTTCTTCCACCTGATATCAGCTTTCTTGTTCTTGCTGAGGGCAGCAACATTCGGGCAATGCTCCTTATGGACCGTGAGCTTCCCGTCCTTTGTGTAATAGCCTATTATCGCATCGAACGGCTTTGGATCGCAGCATTTTGACATCTTTATCTGCGCCTGCTTCCCTTTTACCACAAGAATGTCTGTATGCAGCTTTTCAGATTTCTCGCCAGGGGTCTCCTTCTTAAAGGCATCCTTGTCAATATTAAGGGTGATCTTTATCTTGCTCCTTGCCTTGCTTGTCTTGACAAACCTGAGCCACTGCCTTGAAGGCCTGGCATTCTTGCCTGTTATGATCTCAACTACATCACCAGGCTGGAGCTTTGTATCCAGCGGGACCAGCTTCTTGTTGACAAGTGACTTTGAGCAGTAATTCCCTACATTCGTATGTATCTCGTACGCAAAATCAACAGGTGTTGAGCCCTCTGGCAGCGAGATAGGATCCCCTTTAGGGGTGAAGACGATTATCTCCTTTTCAAAAAGGTCGATCTTGAATGTTTCGATAAAGTCCTGCGCGTCTTTTGCAGACCTTCTCCAGTCGAGGATCTGCTTGACCCAGGAGATCTTCTTGTCAAACTTCTTGTCGCGCTCAGTTCCCTTGTAACGCCAGTGAGCAGCGATTCCGTCTTCAGCCATCTGGTGCATATCCTCTGTCCTTATCTGCACCTCAAGTATCTTGCCATGGCTGCCGACCACTGCTGTATGCAGGCTCTGGTAGTCGTTGGCCTTTGGTGTCGCTATATAGTCCTTGAACTTTTTCGGGATGGGCTTCCACGTGTCATGGATCACTCCAAGGGCAGCATAGCAGTCCCTGATGTTCTTTGTGATGATCCTGATGGCAATCAGGTCATAGATCTCGCTGAAATCCATGTGCTTTTTCTTCATCTTCTTATAGATGCTGTAGAAGTATTTTGCCCTTCCGAAGACCTCTGCCTCAATACCATGCTCTTTGAGCTTTCTCTTTATTACCCTGATAAACTCCTTTGTCTTCTTTTCACGCTCTTCCCTCTTCTCATTGATCTTTTCCCTCAACAGGGCATAAACCTCAGGCTCAAGATATCTTAAGGAAAGGTCCTCAAGCTCTCCCTTGATATTCCAGATGCCGAGCTTGTGCGCAATAGGGGCATAGATGCTGAGGGTCTCTGTCGCTATCCTTTTCTGCTTGTCAGGCCTCAGCGCCTTAAGGGTCCTCATGTTATGCAGCCTGTCGGCCAGCTTGATCATCATTATGCGCACGTCCTTTGCAGTAGCCAGGATAACCTTTCTCAGGTTCTCGGCTGTGTAGTCCTCCTTGCTGTCGAAATGCACCTTGTCGATCTTTGTGACTCCTTCTACCAGGGAGGCGATGTCATTTCCGAACATCTCCCTCAGCCTGCTCAGGCTCACCTTTGACTCTTCCACCACATCATGCAGCAGTGCAGCACATATCGTCGATGACCTGACCTTGATGGAGACAAGTATCTTGGCAACCTCAAGGGGGTGGGTAAAATAAGGCTCCCCTGTCTCTCTGACCTGCCCCGCATGGGCCTCTTTTGCAAAGTTGTACGCTTTCTCTATCAGCTTGATCTTTGCCTTGGGGTTGTATTCAAGTATACTTTTTTTCAGCTGCTGGAACTCATCCATGGGAGAGTGTAATGGTATAGTGTATATATGTTTTTTGGCCTTAATTCTAAACCTTATATAACGCTCGGCTTAAACACGGCACTGAAGTCTTGTTTTTTTCTTAAAGGTGCAGGAGAAATCTTTTCATTCACTGGCTGCAAGCCCGCTTAAACACGGCACTGAGGGTGCCTGCGGGCTTGCGCCAATGAAATATAATTATCCCTCCGTTTTTTTATCAGGTGGGATAATTATGGTCTGAGAAAACTGACGCAGTCAGTTTTCGATTGACAGATTTCTTCCTAAGTAGCCCTTCGGGCCTGCTTCCTGCACCTACAATAATTGAAAAATTTTTTAAACAGCCCGGGATTTCATCTCTGGATGATATGCCTTGGTATCGAGTCAACCGCGCATACTTTCGGAGTCGGGATCGTCGATGGCAACGGGAAGATCCTTGCCAATGCAAAAGACAGCTACACCACCAAAGAAGGGGGTATAATCCCTGCAGATGCTGCTGAGCATCATATAAGGGTATGCGACAGGGTCATCTCAGATGCGCTGGAAAAAGCAGGTATCTCACTGAAGGATATTGACATGATCGCATTCTCCCAGGGGCCCGGCCTCGGCCACTGCTTAAGGATAGGGGCGATGGCTGCACGCTCGCTGCATGTACTTCTCAAAAAGCCTATAGTTGGGGTAAACCATTGTATAGCGCACCTGGAGATAGGCAGGCTTTTGTTCAAGGCAAAAGATCCTGTACTACTATATATATCTGGGGCCAACACCCAGGTGATCGCCTATGAAGGCCAGAAGTACAGGATCTTCGGTGAAACCCTGGACATCGGAGCAGGAAACTTCATAGATTCCTTTGCCAGGGAGCTTGGCATCGGTTTTCCAGGAGGCCCAAAGCTGTATGAGATGGCCCTGAAAGGCAGAATATATATCGAGCTTCCGTACGTTGTCAAAGGGATGGATGTCTCGTTCGGCGGCCTCTTGACAAATCTCAAGCAGAAGATCAAATCAGGCAGGTTCAGGAAAGAGGACCTTGCCTATTCTGCCCAGGAGACTGTTTTCGCGATGCTGCTCGAGGTCGCTGAGAGGGCGATGGCGCACTGCAGGAAGGATGAGCTTATACTCGGCGGAGGAGTTGCCTGCAACAGGCGGCTCCAGGACATGGCAAAGAGGATGTGCAGGGACAGGAATGCCAGGTGCTATATCCCTGCAAACGAGTTTCTGGTCGACAATGGCCTGATGATCGCCTGGCTCGGGCTTCTCAAGTACAGAAAGACAGGGAAGAGTGACCATGACACAGGGATAAGGCCATATGAAAGGACCGACGAAGTCATGATCGAATGGAGAGAGTAACAGGGATCAAGAACAAGTGATAATCAAAATCTAGAAAAAAAATAAAATACTTTATTTAGGCTTCTGTTATCATCCGCAGCTCCCTGAGGGGACGCTGCTGGCGTTCTCAGAGGTCAGGTCGTTCTCGCAACCGGCTGTATCCGGATTGTACTGGCAGAAACTCTGCTTTACTGTCTCTGCATCAATCCCGCCGAACTCGTACTTGTTGTTGGCAAGCCATGTCGGCGAAGCGCCGATGCCAAGGCCCTGTGCTATCTTGATGTCCTCCCTGAGCAGCCCTTTGCCCTCATCACCCTGGGAACATGTCTCGACCTTGTCAATGTCCACGCCGGTCTCCTGGGCGCAGTCCTTCCAGTCATTCCCCTTGACACCATTGTCGCTTCTGCAGTAGAGATAATCAAGCCAGGCTGCAGGTGAATATTTCTTGACGCAAAGCTGGACAATGTCCTCATCAGCCTCGTATGTGCCATGAAGGCTGGTAAAGCCGGTGCTGGTCTCGCTCGCGATGTAATGCACATCATAGGTGATTGCAGAACCAAAGTTGTCTGCAATGCTCTTGAGCGCCTTTAATGCAAGTTTCCCGTACGGGCAGTCGCTCATCACAAACACCTGGAGGTTGTTTTTGATCTCCTCCCTGCATTCGAGGGTATCAGCGCAGGTCTCATCTGCACAGTCGACCTTTCCGTTCCCTGTATCATCAATGCCGTTGTCGCATATCTCTGCTGTCGGGTCAAATGATGCCCCTATCCTGAGCGAGTAATAGCTGCCCTTCTGCTCAAGGTACTGGGATACCTTTGCATAGTTCTCATCATTCTGTACAGTGTCATCAAACAGGACTGCCGGCAAGACCCCTACGCCGGTATCATCAAACAGCTTTTTGCCCTCTGCACTGCTGTAGTCATAATCTGTCTCGACCATGCCCGGAAACACAGCCTTGAGCTGTGCCTTGAGCTGTGTCATATCACATTTGTCGCATCGTTTGTCATTGAGGATAATGACATTGACCTTTGCCGGCTCAGGGACAGCGTCGCATGCACTGGGCTTTTCATCATCCTGATATGCGCTGCATATTGCCCTCATGAAGTCATTCTCAGACCTACTGCCGGTATACTGGCTGTCGTTGATATAGATTGTCGGGCTGCCTGTGGCCTTTGCCTCATCTGACTTTGCAGCACTCTGCTCAAGAAGCTGCTTGCCCTCATCGCCCTCGTAGCATGCCTTTATCTTATCGACATTAAGTCCAGCTGCGCTGGCGCACTGCTCCCAGTTGTCAGGAATCGAGCTTGCGTCCTGGTTCTGGCAAGTGATCATCTTGAGATAATCATCAGGGTTGTATTTCATCGCGCATAGCTGCACAATGTCGCCCTTTACCTCGTTAACCCCATGCATTGAGCATAAGCCGTCAAGACAGTATTGTGCCTCTTTGCCTGCAAACTGGCTGGCCGGATACAGGATATAATTGATGTTCAGATTGACTGCATCGCCGAGCTTATCCTTAACACCGGCAATGGTGTCAACCGCCTGGGTACCGTATGGGCACTGCGACATGACATATAGGTTAGTATCGACCTTTTCAAGTGATGCCATGCTTGTCGGCGTTGTCTTTGATGATGTTCCCTGCGTGCTCTGCGGCTGGTGGCTGATCGCCACAAATGCAAAGACACCCAGTACAACAACAAGAAAAACAGCCACCCAAACCCACATCCTGGGCTTTCTGGCTGCAGACGACTCTTTTTTTGTATCATGCGTTATGTGCTCACTGCTCTCATGAGTTCCATGCGTGTGTTTGCTGGATTTTTTCTTATGCTTAGCCAAAACGTTCACCCCGAGTAAAATAGTTTTAACAGATTCAACAATCAGCTAAGATGAGCTGCTTTCATGGGCAAAAATTTGCTCCTATATAAATGTTTTTAATTTCAGCAAAACCCACCATGCAAAATTTTATAAATAAATTGTTTTTCTCAACGCTTTATACAGAGGGGAAGGTAAATTGTCCAGTGATGATAAATCCAGTGATGATAAAGACAGGGAAGAGATAGGGTTTGACCTGAAGAAGATAAGATTGTTCTCCGGCAGGAAAAAGAAGAAAAGGGCAGAGAAAAAAGAGGCAGAAGAGCAGGAGGATATGTCAATTGACTTTGGCACAATCAAGAAATATGCAATGAAGTACAGCTTTGTCCTCTTTATTCTCATACCCATAATATTCAGCATATTCTTAAGGGTGCAGCCGGCTTATATGCCTATCACCAGTGACTGGGCAAAGAGCAGCATCGAGAATACCATCAAATCCAACCTTCAGGCACAGGTAAATTCAAACTATCCGAACCTGCCTGACAGCCAGAAGGCCCAGGCTGTCAATGACCAGCTGAACCAGATTCTTGAAGCAGGAAGCATCAATATCGGCGGCCAACAGGTCTCAATCGATGAGGCCATTCAACAGAATGCTGAGTATTTCAAGAGCCGGTTCCAGGATGAGTCTGGGCATACTTACCTTCTTGCGATAGACCCGTATTATTATTACAGGCAGACCCGCAACCTTATCAACAACGGCTATGCATGGGATTATGTCGACGCAAACGGCAAGTACCATGACACCAAGGTCCTCGCAGGCAAGCCGCTCGGCGAAGGCAACGACAAGAAGGTCCCAAACCTTCACATCTGGGTCGAATATTATACATACAAGATAATACACCTGTTCAACCCGAACATGGACCTGATGGGTGCGATATTCTATGTTCCTGTGATCATCGGCACTCTTGCAGTCATCCCGGCGTTCTTTATCGCGCGCAAGGTTTCCGGCAACATCGGCGGGTTCTTTGCAGGGCTCCTGATCGCGATACATCCTGCATTCCTCTCCAGGACTGCAGGAGGCTTTGCTGATACCGACGCCTACAATGTGTTTTTCCCTCTTGTAATAATGTGGCTGCTGATAGAGGCATATGAGGCAAAAGGGATGAAAAAGAGCATCACCATGGCGTCACTCGCCGGGCTTGCGATCGGCCTGTTCAGCTATGTCTGGAGCGGCTGGTTCTTCATAATAGACCTGACCCTTGCAGTGGCAGTTGTTTTAATACTCTATCTCATAATAATGCAGAGGAAGAATATCAAGAAGGGGGTCAAAGCCCCGCTGAAAAACAATGATTTGGAGATAATATCCATAGCATCCGGCATCCTTATCCTGAGCAGTGTCATATTCGTCAGCATGCTGAGCTCGTTTAGCAAGATATTGAATTTCCTGCAATCCACATTCATGTTCACGCAGATCAAGGCTGTAGGCACCCTGAAGATATGGCCGAACGTCTACACCACTGTTGCTGAGCTGAATCCTGCAACGCTTGCCCAGACCATCAGCCAGATAAGCCTCGGAAGCAAGGTATGGCTCTTTTTCGGCCTGCTGGGCCTGATACTACCGCTTTCCAGGCTCAGGAAAGAGAATAAAAACAGCCTCTGGTTCACGGTGATAAGCGCAGTATGGTTCATATTTATCATCCTCATCCAGAAATCACTTACAAGCCATATCGCTTACGCAGTGCTCATCAGCATGCCGCTTGCTGCGTGGCTTATTATGTCGGTGGTCAGGGACGAGAAGATAGATGTAAAATATTCAATCTTCCTCACCCTGTGGTTCGGGGCGACAATCTATGCGAGCTCAAAAGGTGTCAGGTTCATCCTTCTTTTGGTGCCTGCATTCGCTGTTGCAGCTGGTGTTACGACTGGAATACTGAGCAGGGCGCTGTCACGCTGGCTCTCGACCGGATTCAACATAAACAAAGTTGTAACCCAGGTCGTCGTATTCGGGCTGTTTTTCATACTCCTGTTCTACCCGACCAATTTTGTGAAAGCGTCGATGGACACAGCAAAAAACGAGATCCCGAGCATGAACGACGCCTGGTATGGCCTCCTTACCCAGATAAAAGAGGAGTCGCAGCCCGATGCCATCATAAATTCATGGTGGGACTTTGGGCACTGGTTTGCAGCGATCGCACAGAGAAGGGTCACGCTGGACGGAGGCAGGCAGAACAATCCCGCTGCGCACTGGCTGGGAAAGCTGATGCTCACAGAAAACGAGACAGAGTCTGTAGGCATACTACGGTATCTTGACTGCGGCTCAAATACAGGGTTTGACACGCTCCTCGGATACATGGGAAATGACTCACTGGAAACCATAAATACGATATACCAGATGATCGTAGTCGACCGTGACAAGGCAAAAGATATCCTGATGGACAAAGGGCTTAGCAGTGAGCAGGCTGATGATGTGCTTCAGTATACGCATTGCAGCCCGCCTGAGGACTACTTCATAACAAGCGAGGACATGGTCGGAAAGTCCGGCGTATGGGCACATTTTGGAGCATGGAACTTCACCCGGGCCGTCATGTACAACAAGGTCTACAACAAGGATGAGGCAACCGGTGTTAAGATACTAATGGATGAGTTCGGCTACAACAGCTCTGCTGCATCCAGTCTGTACAACGAGATAAGGGTCTCTGACCCTGACCAGTGGATAAGTCCATGGCCGAGCTATGCAAGCGGGCTTTCCAGCTGCTCAGTGAGCGGGAACCAGGTTATGTGCAGCAACGGCGTCATCTTTGATACTGAGAAGGATGAGGCAACAGTGCAGATACAACAGGGTGGCGGAGTAAAAAATATCAAGGATATTGCCTATATAGATAAAAACGGAATTTTCAGGGAAAAGGTCACCAATAACAATTACGTGACTGCCCAGAACGGCAGGCCTCTTGGAGCTGCCATAATCCCGGACGGCAGCGGCGGCTACAGTTCTGTGCTGATGGATTCAGAGCTGACAGCCAGCATGTTCACAAGACTGTTTTATTTCGACGGCTACGGGCTGAGATATTTCAAGGAGTACGATGACAGGAGGGACATCACCGGCGCGAGGATAATAACATGGAAGATCGACTGGCAGGGCAGCGAGGTTAACACCTCTGAGATACAGGAATCAACTGAGAATGCGACTGATTCTGATTCTGCTGACGCAATCAACGATACAACAACAGACAGCTTCAGCCTTGCCATGATCCAGCACATCCTTATAAGCACAGCCAACAGGTCTGACCAGGACGCAAGAGAGCTTGCAGACCAGGTCTACAGCATGATAAACAGTACCAATTTCCAGGAGATAGCAGACAAATACTCTGAGTGCAGCGACAGCACGATAAAATGCAGCCTGGGCTGGTTCGGAAGAGGAGTATTGGAAAAGAGCATGGAAGATGCTGCATTCAGCCTGCAGAAAAACGAGGTTTCGCCCCCGGTCAAGACATCGCAGGGTTATGAGATAATCAAGCTGGTAGACTCAAAATAGAATGAGCAAAAAAGCCGAGCAGCAGGATCCGGTTTTGGGATTCTTTAAAAAAAGGTGGCAAGACAAGGCACTGGCTGCTGTTATAATAATCTTTATCTTTCTCCAGCTTGGGCTCTTCAGCGAGCTAAAGCAACTGCCCGGACCGCTTTACGGAGGGGACTTTTACCATAGCCTGGGTGTCATTAACCACCTTTACTACGGCGGCACCATATTCGAGAATTCGCAGCTGCTCGGCGAATACCCATGGACACCCCCGCTGTATCACGGCTTTGTTGCATTATTTGCCAAGATGACATCGCTTGACACGATGCATGCTGTCTTCTATTCAAACATCGTCTTTACGATCATCATCGGGCTTCTCAGCTACATGCTGGGGAACCTGCTGCTCAGGGACAGGACACTGGGCCTTACATTTGCAACATTCATCGTTGCAACACAAAACACGTTTTACCATTACCATGCCATGAGGACTATCTCCATTTTGTTCCTTGTCATGATGCTGTTCTATTCCTACCATAACAGAAGATGGTGGAGCACTGCTCTCGCAGGAGTATCATACGGTGTGGTGCTGCTTTCCCATGCCTCGGCAAGCGCAGCAGCAAGTGTGCTTATCTTCCTGTATTTTGGTTATGTGACGTTCCTACAATATATAAGTTTCAGCGACATGAGGCTGACATTCGGTATCAAGAGGTTCAGGGATGACCTTAAACAGAATATCATCTACTGCTCCATGGTGTTCGGCATAGGCTTTATCCTCGGCCTCATATTCTGGTATGTCCCTATATTTGTATTTCATCTGTCGACACCGAACAAGATGCAGGAGTTCACCTACCTGAGGGTCGACACCCTCTTCAACCAGCTGAAAGTTGGGTTTGGGTTCATTTATAGCCTTTTTAAGTACAACCTTCACAATATCCTAAGCAGCCTGATGACGCTTTTTTTTACAATCGGGCTTTTGCTGATTCTCTTTTTCAGGAAAAAAACAGAAGAGATGAAGTACCTGCTGTTCCTCTTCTTTGCATCTGTGATCGGCTATTTCCATCCGATCGTGACGCAGAACCTATTCGGGTTCAACCTTACACCAAAAACTATCGGCACGTTTCCTGTACTGGCCTACCAGGGCATAATCGCTGTACTGGGTTTTAGCCTGATAGTCAGAATGATATCAAGAAAGGCAAAATCTCTCCAGAAGTATAAGCAGCTGATATTCTCCCTTTTCTTCGTACTGATACTTATACTGGGCGTCGCCGGCTACAGGAACTTAAAGGCCAGCAGCCCTTTTTTTAAGACAGGTGAGCAGCCGCTGCCTTCATACCTGCAGGAGGTCCAGGACTGGGTAATCAAGAACACCAATGTCATGGACGTCTTCATAAGCGACAATGAGGATGCGTTCATGCTAAATGCCCTTACAGGAAGGAAGGTCCTTGCGTCAAGAAGGTCGCAGTCCGGGATGTTTGTAGACGTTGACCAGCGATACCTGGACTCCGCCATCATCCTGCACGGCTCAGACGATGCAAAAAGGGAGGAGCTTCTCCGCAAATACAAGGTAAAATACCTTTTCTGGCACGCTGCATGGCTGAGGAACGAGATACAGTTCAATGATAAGGGTGAGATCGTCAATATCTTCGACCCTCTGCTCCTGCAGGACAAGGATGATTATGAAAGCATACTTAAGAATTACAACATAACCTATAAGAAGCTTCACACATGGCTTGACCCGGCCCTGAGATCAGAGGATTACGAGCAGTATGACGCTCTCCTAGTCTATCCGGAGCTAAACGCGACCCATCCATGGTCTGATGGCCTCGACAAGTACCTGAAGCTGGAGAAGACATTTTATTATAATGGCGCTGAAGCAGCAAAGATATATAAGGTTGTAATATGAAAATGCAAAATTATTTATAGAAAATCCTAACACAGCGTCTCATGAATTACAGGCTTGTCAGGTTCTTTGATTACAATATCGGAAAGATGATGGCTGGGGTTCTCGGGGCCTTTAAACGCCGTAACAGGAAGCCCAAGCATAAGCCAAGGAAGATCCTTTTGATACGGTTTTGGGGGATAGGCTCGATAATAAAGAGCACGCCTGCTGTAAGGGCGATAAGAAAAGGTTTTCCTGAGGCTGAGATCGTCTTTTTGACCATGAGCAAGAACAGGGGACTGTATGACAATTCAGGGCTTTTCGACAGGATAATATACTATGACATGGAAACAGTATCAGGGATAATAACAGGCACAATAGGTCTCATATCAAGTCTGCGGAAAGAAATGTTCGACATCGCTGTTGACATGGAATTCTTCAGCAGGTACTCTGCCATTGTCGCTTATTTCTCAGGCGCTCTTGTAAAGGTGGGGTTCAATACAAAAGGGCAGGGCAGGGAGAGGCTATATGACATGTCTGCCAGGCTGGTCGAGGTTGAAAACAGGATCCTGACATTCTGCAGGCTGCCAAAGCTGCTTGGCATAAAGGTCAGGGACTATTCCCTTGAGCCAGTGCGCTTTGATGACAATGACAGGAGAAAGGTCGATGATATCATCAGAAAGAGCGGCATCAAAAAACGCAGCAGGCTCATCGTGATCAATCCCAATGCAGGAGACTTTGCGCTTGAGCGTCTCTGGCCTGCTGACAGGTATGCCAGGATTGCTGACATGGCTGCAGGTAAACTGAAAGCCGGCGTGATATTTACAGGCGGCCCGGCTGATACAGCCAGGGTTGCACACGTTATCGGGCTTGCAAAAGGGCAATATTTAAACATCGCAGGAAAGACAAATCTCAGGCAGCTTGCATACCTCCTGACAAGGACAAGTGTCTTTATAACCAATGATTCAGGGCCGATGCATATCGGCTTTGCGATGAAGACCCCCACAGTTGCCCTGTTCGGGCCGGACACGCCGCTGAGATACGGTCCTCTTGATACAGACAACAGCACCGTGCTGTACAAAAAAACCAGGTGCAGCCCATGCATCAAGACAGCGAACCAGAACCTGATAAGATGCAGGTTCAACCAGAGATGCATGCGGGATATCACTGTTGATGAAGTATTCTCTGCTGTAAAAAGATTGCTTAGATAATAGCTCAATCAAGGAAACAATTTTAAGCAAGTATCACTCTTTGCTATGTGTATCCAGTATCCTTTTTATAACGTTAGTCGTGGATCTGTCCCTGATGGGCGGTATGAGGACAATCTTTCCGCCATAGCTCTCGACAGCCTTTCTCTCGCCCTTGTCAAGAGACTCCATGGTATAGTCTCCTCCCTTGACAAAGAAATCAGGCCTCAGCTCTTTTAAGAACCTTGTTGCGGTCTCGTCATCATAAATAAGCAGGTAGTCGACAAACTCCAGCGAGGAAAGGATCTCGGTCCTCTCCTTCTCGCTGATTATTGGCCTCTTCTTGCCTTTCAGTTTCCTTACAGATGAATCGCTGTTGACCCCGATAATGAGGACATCGCCGAGGCTTTTTGCCTCCCTGAGATACCTTATATGGCCCACATGAAGAAGGTCAAAGCAGCCGTTGGTCCAGACGACCTTCCTGTTGTTCTGCCTTAATCTGCGGACTATGGCATTTAGCTCGTCGATGCTCCTGGTCTTGAGGTTTGTCTTGTTAATGACAGATGCCATCTCAGTCAAGCTGACAGATGATGTCCCGAGCTTGCCCACCGCTATTCCTGCTGCATAGTTTGCAAGCATGCAGGCCTTCTCAAGCCCTGTTCCGGATGCCAGGCATAATCCAAGGACAGCTACAACAGTGTCTCCTGCACCGCTGACATCATATACCTCCCTTGCCCTTGTCTGGAAAGATGCGGCTGTCCCATCCTTATTGAACAGCAGCATCCCTTTTTTACCTCTTGTTATCAGGACATTTGTGCCAAGAGCTTTTGAGATGCTCCCTGCTTTCTTCTTCACCGCGCTGTCTGTCCCGCCCACGATGCCTGTGATCTTTGTTGCCTCGCTGCTGTTGGGCGTGACAAGGGTCGCACTCTTGTAGAACCCGATGCTTGCAGGCTTTGGGTCTGCTATGACAGGCTTCTTGTTCTTGATGCAGAGAGAAATAATATTTGTAGCGAGCCTGCGGCTGACAGCGCCTTTTGTGTAATCTGAGATTATAACGGCATCAAGGCTTTTTAGCATCTGCCTGAACCTTGCCAGGAGAGTGTCAGTGGTCTTTTTATCCGGCCTGATACCCTGCTCATAATCTATGCGTGCAAGCTGCTGGCCCAGGCCGACGATCCTTATCTTTTCTGTTGTTTTAAGCCCCTTTATCTGCAATATATTCTTTGTGTCAATGTTATGCTTTTTTAACTGGGAGAGTAGGATATCTCCTGCAGTATCCCGACCAGCAAGGCCTATCAAAAGAGGGGTCCCGCCCAGCGATGCCACATTTGCAGCAGTGTTCCCTGCTCCACCAGGAGCGTAGGTCTCGTTCCTTACATGCACTACAGGCACAGGCGCCTCAGGAGAGATCCTGTTGACATCGCCCCAGATGAACCTGTCGAGCATTATGTCGCCTATCACAGCTATCCTCTTCCCTTTAAACATTTCAATCAATGATTTCATCATTCCAACCGCTTCAGTTTTATGGGCGTAACCCTCGTCCTGGTTTAAGTCACTTATCTTTTTTGCTGAAAAGCTCCTGCTCGACAAGATGGCAGAGGATGTGGCCTATGGTGATATGGGATTCCTGTATGCGGGCAGTGCTTTTTGCAGGGACGATGACGCTGCAGTCCGCGCAATCTTTGATACTTCCGCCATCCTTTCCAAGAAGGCCGATCGTGAAAACACCGATATCCTTTGCCTTGACGAGCGCCTGCTGCACATTCTTTGAATTCCCGCTGGTCGAGATGCCCATGACCACATCATCTTTTTTTGCCAGAGCCTCGACCTGCCTGCTGAACACATCATCATAGCTCCAGTCATTGCCTATGGCAGTGATGACCGAGGAATTGACTCCCAGGGCGATTGCAGGCAGCGCTTTCCTGTGCTCAAGCTCAAACTTATGGACCAGCTCTGCAGCGATATGCTGGGCATCTGCTGCACTGCCGCCGTTGCCGAAAAGGAGGAGCTTTCCTCCCTTCCTGTAGCACTGGATTATTTTCCTGGCTGCAGTCTCTATGTTGCCAAGCTGGCTTTCTATGACCTGCTGCTTGACCCTGATGCTGTCGTTCAGCATCTCCTGTATTCTTTTTTTCATTGTAAATGATAAACAATTGAAGATGGTTGTAGCACAGTATTAAAAAAACTTTTGCTTGTTCCGACTGTTTCCAGTATACCAAGCCAGATATATAGAATTTCCTTATCATGGGATATGCAGAAAACTTTTAAATTTGAAGGATTTACATAAAAAATATATAACACGGGTATAAACACAAGATAAAAATGAAACAACCAAAGGTGGCGGTGCTAAGGACAAAGCCTGAAAGTGTCCTCGAGGACTACGGCAGGCTTATGCACATGGCAGAGTACCAGAAAGCTGTCCCAAAAGGCAGGGACACGCTGCTAAAGCTCAACCTGTCATGGTCACTTTATTATCCTGCATGCTCGACAGAGCCATGGCAGCTTGACGGTGTCCTGAAGACGATGACTGAAGACGGCTATACAAATATCCATCCTGTGGAGAACAGGACTGTTGTGACTGATGTCTGGAAAGGCGCAAGAGATAACAGATGGCTGCCTTTGCTGAAGAAATACGGGCTAAAGTATGAGCCGCTGACTGAAGTTGAGTGGGTAAGGTACAAGCCAAAATCCAGTCTTCTTGCGATCGACAAGATTTTTCCAAACGGGCATAAGATACCCATGACATTTATCGGCAAGAACATAATACACCTGCCCACTGTCAAGACCCATGGCCATACGACGATGACCGGCGCTGTCAAGAACTCTTTCGGCGGGCTGATAACAGAGCGCAGGCACCACAGCCATAAGGTGATACATGAGGTCCTCGTCGACCTGATGACAATCCAGAAAGAGATCCATCCGGGGATGTTTGCAGTGATGGACGGGACTGTCTGCGGCAACGGCCCGGGGCCAAGGACCATGGAGCCTGTGATCAAGGACTATATCCTTGCCGGCTCTGACCAGGTCGCGATAGATGCCATATCAGCAAAGATGATGGGCTTTGACCCCATGAAGATAAAGTTCATCAAAATGGCCCATGACCTCGGACTTGGATGCGGCGACCCTAATCAGATCGACATCCTAGGAGAGGACATCTCAAATGTCAATTTCAGATTTACCACAGGCAAGAGCCCAGTCATATTCTGGGACCAGGTATTTCGCAAAGGATCGCTGAGCTTCCTTGAGCCGCTTCTGTTCCATACCGGGCTCTTTAACCTCTGCATACTTGGCTCTGGGCTGTATCATGACTATTTCTGGTATCCTGTGATAGGAAAGCCAAGGATAAGAAAGTTCATGAAGACAAAGTGGGGAAAGCTGCTTAAGAGATATTAAAGCCTGTGGTGAATCATTATTAAATCTGGTGTTTAGGAAAAGCATTTATATATTAAGCATAATTTTCCTAATTGTATGGAGAAGCATTTTACATTAGTTTTTGATGATGTCATGCTTAAACAGCTCAAAAAGGCAGGCAAAAACAAACAAATAAGGAACATTATTTCAAAAATGTTAGATAAAATTGAGCTTATTGGTCCTCTTGCGGGTGAACTGTTGGACTCAAAACTCCATATTTATGAGATAAAGAATAAGAGACCACCGATTAGATTATATTTTAAACATAACATCAAAACAGATGAAACATATATTTTTGAATATGAGATGAAGACCAGTGAAGATAAGCAAAAAAAGACGATTGATAAAATTAGAAAAAGTTTTCTAGAAACCTAAATCTTTTCTTGTAAATTTTTTACCATTGGAAATATTTTTCTCAAAGTCAAGAAGCCTTTGGTAGACTTTTTTATTTCTAAGTGTTTCTAACTCTTGTTTCATCAGTTCAAATTCTTCTTTAGGTAGAGTAATTGTTTCCATAACAGGTAGTAAAGCGCTTCTCCTATATATTATTTTCCCAAACAGCCAACCATCTATATTCGCTCCGAATCTATGGGTGGGGGTATATGTTCAATTCTGGGATTTATAGCAAGGCTCTAATAGATTTTGTCATGATGATCGTAAGCTAGAAATCTGCTCAAAAACATAAAAAATTAAATACTAGTGCCTCCAATGGCAATAGGTATGAAGAGGTTGTTTTTACTGTTCACAGTGCTGCTGCTGCTCTCATCATGCCTTAAGACCAGCGAAAAGCTGTTCACTGCGCTGGAAGAATGCAAGAGCAAAAAATCCCTTGACGACCCGAATGAGGTGAGGGACCCGTATGACAACTGCCTGCTGTTCACCGACGAGATGCTAAAGACAGAGGAGGGCTGCACCAAAAAGTGCAAGGACTACTGCAATGAGACTCAGCAAAAATACGAGGACATGTGGGTCGATTTCACAGGATGCCATTGTTATTGCAGGCTCAAGCTCTAGCTGAACTCATCGTCAATCACTTTGTGGTATTCCTTTATCCTTGAAACTATGGTCGGAAGGATGTATTTCTCTATCTTCTCCTCAAACGTGTCCTGCAGCCTTGAAAACTCAGTTATCCTGTAGCAGTTCTTTATCTTCTCGACCAGCAGCAAGTCTCTTAGCCTCTTTATCTGCCTTCTCACGTTTGATGAGGCTATGCCGAGCATCGGCAGATTAGACTCTTTCCTGAGCCCGATCACCATGTCCCTAATCTCTTCTGAGCTTAGGTCTTTTTGCTCCTTTTTCGCCTTGAGCAGCGAATGCATTATGTCAACGATGACATCCCTCGAGTCCCCTGGCTGGAGCAGCCCCATGCTAAGGCAGTACTTTTTCAATAGCTCCCTCATGTCGATGGTCGAGGGTTTCTCATACCGCCTCAGGGTGAGCTCCAGAAGCGGCGTGTCTTTTATGACTTTCCTGACTTTTATCACCTCCTTATAAGGATATGGGAGATATAAGGCATTACCCGCTTATATAGTTCACAAGCAGGTGTCCAGTGGGCATTTCCTGCCTTTGGATCAGGATCACCGTCTAAGATACAGAAAACACGATATGTCCAGTGGAAAATTAAAGATTATAGGTATTTATAAATAAAATTAGGTAAAGATAAGAATTTCTGCTTTTTCAACATGGTAGATTCAGAACCGTCGGAATCGGCAGGTTATCACTGCTCCCTGTCTTCCTCGCTTTCCTCGATCTCCTGCTCGACCTCATCCCTCGATTCCACATTGCTCTCTATTATGCCCACAAGCTTGCTGAGGATCTCCTTTATCTTATAGATGCTGGCCTGCGCATCATCGGGCTTTATCTCATCGATAGAATACCTGACATCCTCCAGAAGCTCCTGGAACTCTGTGTCTTCTTCTGTAGTGTCCATTTTCACCCTATGTCAAGAGGCTGATGCTGCTTGCATGCGGCTGGGATATCTCGTAGCCGAAACCGCGGCCCATATAAAAGAATCCCTGGTAAAAGGCGCTTGACAGGACATCAAGGAACGATACCTTTTTCTTATATTCCATAATCCTGGCCTTGATACCAAGATTTTGCTCGATATAGCTGATAGCCTCCTTTTTCCCGCCAAGCTCATCTATAAGGCCGTTCTCCTTTGCAGAATAGCCTGTGTAGAACAGGCCGGTCGCAAGCTCCCTTGTCTTCTCGATGCTCATCTTCCTGTTCTGGGCAACCTCCTGGATGAAGAACTCATGCATCTGGTCTATCTCCTGCTGCCATAATGCCTCCTCTTCAGCGGTCATCTCCCTGTACGGGCTGCCTATGTCCTTGTACTTGCCGGACACCAGCCTCTGGTAGGTGACATTGTAGTCATCCATGAGGCCTGAGAAATCAAGATAGGATGATATCACGCCTATGCTTCCTGTGATGGACATCCTGTCTGCAACTATCATGTCGCAGCTGGATGCGACCCAGTATGCGCCGCTTGTCCCCATCTCCCTTATCCAGGCTACTGTCGTCTTGTTCGTGGCCTTGATCGCATTTGCGATCTCCTCTGACGCGACAGGGCTGCCTCCTGGCGAGTTTATCTCGAATATTATCGCCTTTACAGAAGGGTTCCTGTCAGCGTTTTCGATCCAGCCTACTATCTGGGTCGATGATGCCACAGCCTCGCCGAACAATGAGCTTGAGCCACCTGTCTGGATGACCCCATCGACAGGTATGATAGCAACATTGCCGTTCCCTGTTGTAAAATCGCTGCTGCTGCCTGCAAGAAGAACAGAGATCACCATGATCCCGAACAGTATTATTAAGCAAAATACACCGAGCACGGCAATCAGTATTATTGTGGTTTTTTTTACCATCTTCCCTTTTTCAGGATTAGAAGGCTTAGGCATTTATTAATGTTTGCATTGTAAATATCAACCTCTGCTTTTTTGAGAATTATATGATTGAAACATAGTTGCTCGAAAAAATCCAGCCACCCATGGCACGGACGGCAACGAACCTGTGTTCAGTTGCCTGCTACGCTGACCGTAACCCTAGCCTTCGCCAAAATGGCTCAGACTAGGAACACGGTCAGCTACGCCCGGCCGTGGCTGAATTTTTTCTGTGCTTGCACATCTTCCTTCGAGTGCAAGACGCAAGCCCGAAGGGCTACTCCAACAGAAATTTTTCCATTGGCGCTGGTTCGGCAGGCGCCCTCAGCGCCGTGCTTAAGCCGAATTGCAGCCAGTGGATGGAAAAATTTCTACTGCACATTCAAGAAAAAATCGACATCACAATACCGTGAGATGAAAAAATTTCTCCTGCACCTTTAAGAAAAACCAACATTGTAGCGTCAAGAAATCAAGAATACAATTATTTCTCCGGCCTGAGCAGAGGAAAGAATATGACATCCCTAATAGAAGGGGAATCGGTCAGGAGCATAGCTAACCGATCAAGGCCGATGCCGACTCCGGAGGTGGGAGGCATGCCTATCTCAAGCGCCCTTAAGAAATCATTGTCCATCTGCTGGGCATTCTCATCGCCGGCTTTCAGCATCTTCTTCTGCAGCTCCCAGTTTTTCCTGAGAACATCAGGGTCATTTAGCTCAGAGTAGACATTGGCGTATTCCATCCCGGCGATTATAAGCTCAAAGCGCTCTGCAATATCAGGTTCTTTCTTTGAGGCTTTAGCGAGCGGGCTTACGTCCCTTGGATAATCCATGATGAACGTCGGCTGGATAAGCTTCGGCTCGACCAGCTTGTCGCATATCTCGGCGAGTACATAGCCTATCGTCATGCTCTTATCGATCTCGACATTGAGCTTTTTCGCGATCTTTCTGGCCTCTGCAAGCGTACTGACCTTTGAGAAGTCATGGCCTGTGTGTTTCTTTACAGCATCTGCCATGGTTATCCTCCTGAAAGGCGGCTTTAGGCTGATCTTCTGGCCGTGGTAAGTTATTTCGGTGCTTCCGAGGACTTTTTTTGCAATGAATGGCAGCATCTCCTCGACGAGCTTCATGTTATCCTTATAGTCAGCATAGGCCCACATGGTCTCCATGCTCCTGAATTCCGGATTATGGGTCGAGTCGATGCCCTCGTTGCGGAAATCCTCATGTATCTCAAATATCTTCTCGAACCCGCCGACGATCAGCCTTTTTAGATACAGCTCATTGGAGATCCTCAGATAGAGGCTCATCTCAAGCGCATTATGCCTGGTCTTAAACGGCCTTGCTGCTGCACCGCCGTATATCGGCTGGAGCACCGGTGTCTCGACCTCGATAAAGCCCTTTGAGGTCAAAAACTCCCGCATCGCATTCACCATGCTGGCCTTTTTCAGGAAAACCTCCTTGACCTCAGGGTTCATTATAAGGTCAAGGTAGCGCTGCCTGTGCCTTATCTCTGGGTCATTAAGGCCGTGGAACTTCTCAGGGAGCGGCCTTAAGGATTTGGCGAGCAGGGCTATCTTTTTTACATACACAGATGTCTCGCCTGTCCTGGTCTTGAACACCGTGCCCTCAGCGCCTATTATGTCTCCTATGTCCAGGTCCCTGAACATCTCATATGACTTGATGCCGATATCATCCTGCCTAAGGTAGAGCTGTATCCTTCCATAAAAATCCTGGATATGGCAGAAGGAGGCCTTTCCCATCCTCCTGACAGACATTATCCTGCCCGCAACATTTACCTTATCATTTGTCTTCTGCTCCTTTTTCAGGCTCTTGTCATACTTCTCAAGAATCTCACGGCTTGAATGGGTTTTCCCGAACCTGTTAGGATACGGGTCTATGCCATCTTTCCTGAGCTTTTGCAGCTTTTTCCTCTTCTCCTGCACAAGCCTGTTCTCATCATCCATACATCAAAGAGGTCAGGGTTTATTATATAAAGATTTCTAAAAGCTGGGCTCCATCTTAAAAGCAGGTTAGCATCAATATGCGTAGGACTATCAAGTATGTCATCAAAGTTGGCAGGGGGACGCCCCATACGGGGATGCCAACTCTTCAAGATTAATCTGCAAGGCCGGAGCCGATGCTAACCCGAGCGTAAGCGAGTTTTAAGATGGAACCTAAATGCCGCTATTTCCTGGTGCTGAGCATGTCCCCAATCGTAAGACTGGAGCCCTTTGCCCTGAAGGCATGGTCGTGTTTCTCCTCATGTTGCTCGACGATCCTTATCTTAAGGTATCTCTCAAGCTTTCTTGCCAGGCTGATAGAGGGTATGAACTGGCCTGACTCTATCTTCTGGATAAGGGATTCCTTCTCTGCGATGGCCTTTGCAAGCTGCTTCTGCTTGAGCCCAAGCCTCTGCCTTTTTTCCCTGACTTTCTGGGCTGCATCATCTGAGACGATCTGGATGAGCTCGCTTTTACTAGGGGTTGCATCCGGCTTTGCTTCTGGCCTTTTCTGCTTCTGCCTTATCACTTCAGGCACAGCGGCGATTATCTTGCCAAACTTGGCGCAGCTGCTGCACACATTGAGCACACTGCCCTCAATATCAGTCCTAAATAATCTTTCCTCAGAACCACACATATCGCACATGGCCACGATAAACACCCCATAATTGCTAAATGCAGGCCAGTTTATATATTTTTCTGTAAGCTGTTCAATAAAAAGACACAATTATACGTAATGTTATTAGAAGGTGTGGTCTGGGTTCTATCTAAGATATGCAGTCATACAGTGATGACTTCCAAACCCGGAAGTTAAAGTTTCAGAAGCTATATCAATAACATCATATCCTGCCTCTCTAAGATTTCTGTTGGTCTGCTTTAAATGGCTTGATGATGATATTTTTCTATTTCCCAATGGAAGAACATTAGAACCCCAACCATATGTTCCCTGTTGTTCATCATCAGGCACTTCTATAATCCTATCAAAATTTATTTCAGCCCACTGGAGCGCATTGACAAGAGGATCTGTTCCTTCTCTCACAGCAGTTTGTTCCAGCATTCCGATATTTGCTAATAGCTCATTATGGTCTATTGGCATCATGATGGTATCCAGATGCATTACATTGCCTGATGCGTATCTTTGGCTTGGATTAAAGAAATCTGGAGTGTACAATCTCACAAGGCTTTCAACACCTGCTTTTCCTGCGATAGACTCTGATTCTGCTTCAATTCCTCTGCCACTTAGTGCGCTTACACCTAAAAGCATTCTACCTCCAGCGTAGATAACATCCCCTCCATGTGCATAAGAGGACATTGTCACATCTCCACCTTCTGTACCATTTTTTAGCCTATGGATATAATTTTCCCTGCCTAAGGCTATCTCAAGGACATCTGGCTCCTGTCTTCTTACAAACATGGCCATTTTTGATTTGATTAATCCATTTGGTGAGGATATGACAGGATCCTGAGTGTAATAAAGAGATGCTTGAGGCATCAATGTTCCTAATTTCCTATAAACATCCAGCTTTTGTTCATAGGGCAACTGTTCAAATGGTTTCCCGGTTTCTAGCCCAAGCAATAAGCCAGCCACAGGAGATTCCAACATCATTGCATAAGATTCTCTTATGGTTCCTTGTATCACTGCATCAAAGGCTCCGATTTTTGGTTCAGCTTTTGAGAATTGAGCCTCAAGATATTTGGCAATTTCCTCTGGTTTTTGTTGTAATAAAGGCGCAACCTGCAATACTTCTATTCCTTCCTGTTGAAGAATCGAAACTATGTTCCGGTGCTCTTTTTTGGCGTCTTCCAACCATCTTTCAAATGGACGCGGGTCTTGTTTCAATAAAGGGTCAAATCCCCAGAATACAGGGTCAGCCACTGCTAACCTGGTCTCCAGCCCAGGCTCGTGTACCAAGATTGTCTTTGGTTTTTCTGTTTCAGTGTAACAATTATATTTTATACCCATATTATCTTGTTAAAAAACGCAGATGATATTTAAATTTTTCCATTTGTCATTACTATTAAGTAGACAATATATAAATAAATTATTCTTTTTTATTATTTTATCCTGCTCAAACTCCAGTATGAATTAATGCCACGGAAATCCTGAAAAGCGACTTACCAAGCCCAAAAAGGATGGGCTTGCGCCGCTTTTCTTAATCGGATTTCCTGAACAAAAAAAGTCAATCCATCTCAGCCATAAATCACGGAGCTTTCTGGATTTTTTGTAAACAAATCATTAAAAGGACAACACTTATCCTTTACTCTGGTATTCGATCTCTTTTAAAGCCTGTTTTATATATGGCAAGATCTCATGTTCTCCCAGGAGCCTGTCTGGATTCCTGTGATACTTGATATCCCATTCTGTTTCAGTCACCAATGCATCAACTGAGACCCTATAGCCGTCTTGTAGTTGTATTACTCTTGTTTCCACAGAATGTAATTTCCCAATAGCTCCTGTTTTAAACAGAAAAAAAGGATTATCAGAGTAGTCTTTCCAATCGCTTGCTATCACTCCAATCATATCATAACCAATAGCCTGGACTTCAGTTAGGAATCTTCTAATTATTTCATGCTGGTCAAGATAATCTCTCAGGTCAGGAATTGATTTATCCTTTGAAGTCATTTTTTATGATTGATTTCTCAACTTAAATGGAGCAATATCCCATTCTCTTTAACCGATTGGAGAAACAAAGATATTTATAAATCTTCTGATTATTTTACTACTTAATAGTTTATACAGAATCTGAGAGCAATTGTCTTTCGGCTTTGTTTACCCATACCAGATTCAATTAATTTTCCTGGCATAGAAAAAACACTACCAAAACGTGATAAACAAATCAAAAGATTTAAATAATGCCCAGGTTAAATCCCATAAATGGAAGCGATTTTAAACAGAAAAGAACTGAGGCATGAATGCAGGGAAGTGGTGATCGATAATCGCAGGTATAACATCAATACCTATTTCCTCGGCCCAGCATCTGCATCAGACAAGAACCCTGTCTCGTTCTCGCCAGGGTTCGCTACAAAAACCGGATTGTACAGGAAGTTTCTCGAGCAGATATATGCACTTATGGAAACAAAAGCGTTTATTGTCATACCTGAGATAATCGGCCACAGGATAGACAGCGTTGACGGAAAAGAGCCGTATGAAAACAGCAGCTATGATGCATGCAACAAGGTATACGGCAGGCTGATGGAGCAGCTCGGCATCGATGCCAGGAAGAGGGTAGCGCACTCATCAGGCCCTTTCCTTGAAGATAAACTGGACCAGCCAGACAAGGTGGCCCTTATCAACCCGCTCATGCCTGTCAAATACAGCAGGATGGGCTATATGATGCGCGGGATGTTCAGTTTCTCATTTCTTTACGACTCTTTTTATACCATGTCTTCAGGATTTAGCAGGTCATATACAGGGTCATTTTTCAGGAACCTGAAAAATAATTTGGATTGCATAGAGGATTTTACAGAACTCAGCATGGACATGATATACCATGACCTTGACAAGACAGACATCTGCCTGATATACTATGCAAACCATGCCGGGGACGACAGGTTCTTTCGACATTCGCCTGGCGAGCTGGCTGCCAGGTGCAGAAGGCTCGTCCCTGTAAAACTGGGCGGAGCACATAACAGCATATTCTATAATCCCGGGCCTGCTGCTGGGAGCATATCAAAGTTCTTCAGGCTATAATGCATCATCTATCTGGTGTATTCATGCCTGATCCTTGTTTTTCGCCCGACCCTCAAACATCTGCCTGATGACCTCTGTGGCATAGCTGCCCTTTGCAAGCCTGAAACTCAGGGCGAGCTTTTTCTTGCCGGGATTTAGCTCATCAGCCTCGGGTTCGCCGACCTTAAGGTCGTGTACTTGTGCAAACAGCTCTCTTTCATCGCCTTCCTGGCTCAGCTCAGGCATCTGCCTTATGAGAAAATCACGTGTTGTTATGCCCTCTTTTGCCAAGACAGCGCTCGTCTCCTCATCAGGAACAGTATTGAAACCTATCAGCGGCAGGCTGGTATTGCTCTTATTCCCGGCATGCTGCCCTGCCATCCTGTTCCACAGCCTGGACTGGTATGCATGGACATAGAGCTGCAGGGTCTTTTTAGGCAGCAGTTTCAGTGCGCCGACATGATCATTGCTATGGTTCCTTATATGCTCCTTCAGCATCGGCTCACCGATAAGGTCGATCGCTTTTTTGAAATCTCTCTTTATTATCGCCTTTCCTATGAAGTCATTGTTATCATTTACCCCGAACCTCTGCGGTCCGTAGAGGTTGACTATCCTCTTTATGGGCCTGGGAACATCGCTGATATTACGGACAACTATGATGAACTCATTGCCCCACAGCGTACCAAGGTTCAGCCTCTCGCTTCCCCTGCCGAGGAAGCTTAATTCGATGTTCCTCATCTGCAGCCCTTTTCCAGGCCCTTTGGATATTGATATGTACTGCTCTGTCACCGCATTCTTGTCCTTGGTGCCTGCAAAGTTTATGAACCTTGGGCTTATCTTCCACCTTTTTGCAATGATATTTACAGCATCGATTGTGTTGCAGCCGGTCTTTTTAAGCAGGTAGTAGCTATATCTGCCCTCTTTTTCAGGGTTCAGGTGAAGAATCTCTTTTACAATGAAATCTTCTGGCTTTTGCTTTATCTTGTACATAAGGAAAAGGATATTCCTTGTATGTATATTAAGCTTTTGTAAAATATTAAATGCGCTTATGTGAAAAAATCAAATAATTGTGTCATCCAGGAAAAAATCCAGCCACCCACGGCTTTTATTTGAACGTATACAACATGCTCCAAATATAGCTTCTTGAAAAAATCCAGCCACCCATGGCACGGACGGTCACGAACTTGCGGCTTTAGCGGCCTGCTCCGCTGACCATAACCCCCTACTCCATAGGGGGACATGGTCAGCTCCGCCCGGCCGTGGATGGATTTGTCAAAAACCACCTTTCTATAAAGGCATCATGGATTTATAGGCCATACAAGGTCTAGTGGTTTTTGATGCTCAGAATTCCACTCACATGGTGGTTTTCGAGCACATCAGATTCCACTTAGACCATTTATCATAGATGAGTGGAATTCTGATGTTTTCTGTGCTTGCACATCTTCCTTCGAGTTCAAGACGCAAGCCCGAAGGGCTGCTCAGGAAGAAATCTGTCAATCGAAAACTGACCACGTCAGTTTTCTCAGACCATAATTATCCCGCCTGATAAAAAACGGAGGGATAATTATATTTCATTGGCGCTGGTTCGGCAGGCGCCATCAGCGCCGTGTTTAAGCCGAATCAGCCGCCAGTGAATGGAAAAATTTCTGTCGCACAATCAAGAAAATATCAGCACCCACAGTGCCGTGTTGAAGCGGGTTTTCCGCCTGTGGATGGAAAAATTTCAATTACACTATTAAGAAAAAATCAACATTGCACAAAACAAAAATTTTAAAATAGGATGAGAAACACCAACAATATTATGAGCCTGTAGCGCAGTCTGGCAACAGTATCGGCAATACAAGCTGTTGGGCAAATAGCGCGAGTGCCTCCTATCTGTGGAGATGCCTTCCGGGCATCCTCAAAAAGAAAGCACTAGGTCGAGGGTTCGAATCCCTCCAGGCTCGTTTCATAATGCTGGGTTTTCCTATCATAAAAGAGGGCTTTAGGATATACAGCCGCGCCCGAAAGATAAAAAAGACCGGTTTTAAGAGATATAAGGGCGACGCTGCCGGGATATGCAGGCAGATCGTCAGGCAGTGCTATAACGGCATGTATTTCCAGGCAAGCTGCGGGAATTTCGCCGAGTTCTACATCAGGGACTTTGGGATATGCGCAAAGGAGCTGGCCAGCCTCGGCTACAGAAAGGAGGTTATAAAGACCCTCCAGTATGCGCTGAACATCTACTCAAGCAACAATACCCTGACGACAACTATCACAGAGGAAAACAGGCCGGTGCATGTCTTTTCCTATTCCCCTGACTCGCTGCCGTTCCTGCTCAGGAGCCTTCGCGTCTCCAAAGCTACGGAACTGATTGAGGTATACAGGCCGTTTATCGAGCAGCAGACAGATTACTAT
>CAZPXC010000007.1:0-39877 GCA_964590935.1 uncultured Methanosarcinales archaeon | reverse complement strand
AGCCGCTAGACTATGGGCCCCTGACTCTGGCTGTTTAATTGGTCTGTATATATATTTTTCCATTAATTATTTATACTACCGCTTCTCTTGGATGAAGATGCAGGAGAAACTTTTCAACATGCTCTTCAATGAGGACGAGATAACATGGCAGAGCATGATATATGAGCTGGTCAAGACAGAGCAGATGGACCCATGGGATATAGACATTAAGGTCCTTGCGCAGCGTTTTCTCGACATGGTCAAATCCCTGAAGAAGCTTGATTTCAGGGTATCCGGGAAGATAATTCTTGCTGCGGCAGTACTGCTCAGGATAAAATCCCACAGGCTCGTCGAGGAGGACTTAAACCAGCTCAACAGGCTCATATCCATGTCCAAGGAGACAGAAGAGGATCTCTATGACGAGCTGGAAACATACGACCAGAGGGTAGAGATAGATGATGACAAGTTCAGGCTGATACCGAGGACACCGCAGCCGAGGAAGCGAAAGGTCTCTGTCTTTGACCTTGTAGAGGCGCTCCAGAAGGCCCTGGAGGTCAAGAGGAGGAGGGCCCGTTTTGCGCCGGCTGATGTTAAGGTCGAGATACCTGAAAAGACAAGGGACATCTCAGAGATCATCAAAGAGGTCTATGGCCAGATAAAGGATTATTTTGTCAAAGACAACAAAAGAAAGCTCACTTTTTCAGAGTTTGTGCCTTCTAATGATAGGAGTGATATGGTCTATGCCTTTATTCCACTTCTGCATCTTGACAGCCAAAGGAAAATAGACCTTTACCAGGAGAGGCATCTCAGCGATATTGAGATCAGCCTCAGGGGCTGATGCTGTCTACACGCTTTTTACGTACTCATTTATGGCCTTTATCATCTCTGCCCCTGTAAAGTCGTTGAACACCTTCCCTGGAAAATAATAGTATGAGCCCGGGCAGTCCCACAACAGCAGGCTTGACCAGCACCTCCTGAGCCCGGTCTTGATGATCAGGTCAGGCGGAAGGAAATACGAGCTGTACAGGTTCTCCTTTATCAGCTCCCTGTTTATAGCATCGATATCTATCTTGTCTGCCCTTATCTTACGCGCGATGAGCCTGCACGCGTCCACTATCTCATCCTGGCCGTCATAATTGACGCAGAAATTAAGGAAAAAGCGGTCATAGTTCTTTGTCTCGTCTATGGCGTGCTTTATCTCCTCGACAAGAGGCCCCGGAAGGTCGTACCATTTGCCGAGAACAGACACCTTGACCTGGTTCTTGTTGATAAGCTGGTTTTTCTGTATCCCCCTGAAAAAATTGGTAAGGGATTCCATCTCGTCGTTTTCTTTCCTGTTTTCCGGCAGAAGAAAGAGCGTGACTATGGGGATGTTCTGCCTTACCTGCTGCCTTATGATGTCAATGATGACAGAGTCCCTTGTGGAGAAGGTCTCGCGGCTGCTTTTCCTGTTCTTCTTCTGCCAGGCGCTATTGTCGTCCATGGTTATTGCGATATGTTTCGGTATGCCCTGCCTTGCCCTGGATTCTTTCCTGAACAAGGGTATCCTCTTAAAAACTCTAGACTCAAACATCTGTAACCCCCATAAAATAGCAATATACTGCAAAAAAGTTTATAAACTTTTTCTTTTTAAACAAGGCTCATGATGCTGATAATCGCTGCAGTCTGCCTGGCAGGCCTTCTTGTTGGAACATATACTGACATTAGGACCAGGGAAGTGCCTGACTGGATAAACTACGGTTTGATATTCTCCGGCTTTGGTATAGCTATTATATACAGCATCGTTTACTGGAATTTGTCATACATTCTCAAAAGTATTGCCGGGTTTGGGTTGTTCTTCATCATAGCATACGTGATGTATTATACTGGCCAGTGGGGAGGGGGCGACAGCAAGATGATAATGGGGATCGGCGCCCTTGTGGGCATCTCGATCTGGCCATTTGACATAAGTACACTATACTTATGGTATGGAAACCTTCCCTTCCTGCTAAGTTTCATGATATATTCGATGATATTCGGCGCCATATACGGCCTTGTATGGAGCAGCGTTCTTGCATACAGGAAGAGGAAAAGGTTCATCACCGAGTTTAAGGAAAAGCTCCAGGACAGGAGCATAGTCATAACAAAGACGCTTCTCCTGGTCATTATCATCGCAGGCATACTGGGCTCTTTTCTTCTGCCCTCCCAGCTCAGGGTCCTTGTATTGATAGCTCTGCTTCTTGCCGGGGTCACCTTCTATCTGTTCATCTTCATCCGGGCTGTGGAAAAGGTCTGCATGTTAAGGTATATTGAGCCGGAGAAGCTGACTGTCGGTGACTGGATAGCGAAGGAGGTCAAGGTCGGAAAAGAGATAATATGCGGGCCAAAGGACCTGGGGATCGAGAAAAAGCAGATCGAGAGGCTTATCGAGCTGAAAAAGAAAGGAAAGGTCAAGAAGGTGATGATAAAAGAGGGCATCCCTTTTGTGCCAAGCTTCCTTGCAGCTTTTCTGATCAGCCTTTTTCTCGGCAGCACTCCCCTGTTCTTCTTTTTCTAGGCTGGCTATGGGATCCTTCTCAGGCTCTTTAGAAGATAGTTTTCACCGTCATCCTCAACAGTTTCAGGATTAGTGTCCATATTTATGGGCTTTTGCCCCTCTTGCTGGAAGTCGCCTGTGCCCTTTGCCATCTCACTTATCTTGAATTCAAGCTGTGATAAGGTCTCATCATCGAGCTTCTTCGGCTGCCACTGGAAATTAAGCCCGTCATTCTCTCTTCTCGGGATTATGTTTACTGTGAAATGCGGCAGGTCCTGGCCAGCCTCGATGCCGTTGTTGACGATGATGTTTGTCCCGGCCGCGCCCAGTGTATCGAATATCGCGGACGAGAGCCTGCTGGCAACCTGGAATATATGGGAGACCACAAAATCAGGCACATTCTCTATAATAGGGTGGTGTTCCTTGGGTGCAATTATGATATGGCCAGGAGCAGCAGGCTTTTCCTTCAGGAAAGCAACAGCCTTATCGTCCTCAAAGAGCTTCCTGCACACGGTTTTCCCGCTTATCATGTCGCAGATGCTACATGCCATCTTTTTCAAGCACCTTCTTTAGCTCATCAAAATCTATATCCCCATTGTTGCCGGCATTGTCTTTGGTTTCTTCTTCACCAGCATCATCGGCATTATCTTCTGTTTTTGCATTGTCATCCTCTTTGGCAACCTCTTCTGTATCCTTGGTGTCTTCTGCTTTGGCACTGTCACTTTCCCTGGCAACAGCCTCTTGCTCTTTTTTTTCAGGCATTGGCCCTAGTTTTTCCATATCAGCATCACTTAGGCTGAATAGCTCTTTTATCTTGGCAAGCAGGGTCTTGTGTATCTCTTCAAGCTGCTGCTCCGGCATGTCGTGCTCAGGCAGCACGAGGTTTAGGCCGTCATTCGCATGCCTGGGGATGATATTCAGCATGAAATGGGGGGCTTTCTGGCCTGCTGCTGCGCCGTTGGCAACATATATATTGGTCCCTTTTGCCTTTAGGGCTTTGAGAAGCGCATTCGAGAGCGACTTTGCGACCATGAAGATATGTCCTATCTCATCCTCGGGCATCTGGGGCATTATCATATAATGCTTTTTAGGAAGCAGAAGTATATGGCCGGGGTTTGCAGGGTTGATGTCAAGTATGGCAGTTACCTTATCGTCCTCATAGACCTTTTTGGACTTGACTCTCCCTGAGATTATATGGCAGAAGATGCAGTTCTGCTTCTGCAGCTCTGCAATCTGCTCCGGTGTCATGTTCTGCATCTCTTCCTGGGTTACCATAGATATGTGTATTGCCCACTTATATTTATGTTTTTGGTGGATGATAGAGCCAACAATAAAATTTATATATCAGACCCTAACCTCCCTAGGTTATGGGTTCGACATTTTACAGCAAGCGATACAGGGGCGACCCTGGAAGGAACAGGGCAAAGAGGCCTAGAAAGTTCATTTCTGAGGATGCTGCAAAGAAATGGGCAGCAGAGAACAAGGTCGGCAAATGTGAGATACAGGATATGCCCTACTCTTCATCTGGAAAGAAGAAGCTCGTCATCCTTAAGGCAGACTAGACCTTTATCTTACCCTGCTGCCAGTGTCTTATGATTATCCTTGACATAAGCTCTGTATCAGGAACCCCGCGTTTTCCCAGCCTATGGTTTTTTACTGCAATGCTCACAAGGACTTTTTCAGGGTCTTTTTGGCGCTCTACACCGTAATATTTTTCGATTGCGCCGTCAAGCTTCTGGATAAGCTCCATGGCTATAATGTCAGGGTCATCAAGCCTTGATGCGTCCACTGCAGAGATCATAGCATGCCTGGTGGCATCCTTATCAAGGAACGGGATAACGCCAGGGGTGTCCAGGAGCGTTATCCTGCTGCCGGCGCTTATCCTCTGCAGACCTTTTGTATGGCCGCTCTGGGGAGAAGTACCCGCCTTGCTCCTTCCGGCAAGGGCATTTATAACAGAGCTTTTGCCAGTGTTCGGGTAGCCAACGACACCGACTGTCACCTTAGGCTTGCCTGCAAGCTGAAGTATCTTATCCCTCAGCATGGTCGTTCCCAGATGCTGTCTCGATGATATGAATATGGCCGGCCTGAGGTGTTTTTTTGCGCTTTCGAGCATTTTTTTGTCAGCAAGGTCAGACTTGTTGATGACATAGAGCAGGGTCTTATGCTTGCCTTTAGCCCTTTCCTCCACCTCTGGGTTCCTTGTTTCATCAATAAGCCTGGCGTCCAGAACTTCAAGGATTATATCGGATTTTTCAATGACTCTGTTGACGATTTTCCAATAGCTTGCCATTTTCCGAAAACTTTAAATATTAGAACATGACACCATTTATAAATTTAATTAAATTGTAAAATATAGTTGGGGAAAACTATTAAAAAACCTGATTTTGGGAGTTGTTTACTATGGCTGACTATGTAAAAAAATGCCCAGAATGCGGCGGGATAAACCTTTTCTGGAACAAGGAGAAAGGAGAGATAATCTGCAAGGAATGCGGGCTTGTGGTAGAGGAGAAGATGGTCGATTTCGGCCAGGAGTGGCGCGAGTTCGATGATGACCAGGCTGCCAAGAAGCGAAGAACAGGGGCGCCCATGACCTATACCCAGTATGATCGCGGCCTCGGCACAGAGGTAGGCAGGAAGGCTGACCTATACCAGCTCAAGAACAAGGACAGGAACAAGTTTTTCAGGCTGAGAAAGTGGCAGTACCGCATAAGCACTGCGATAGAGCGCAACCTCAAGCTTGCGCTTGCAGAGCTCAAGAGGGTAAGCTCCTATCTTAAGCTGCCTGAGAGCGTGGAAGAGGAATCAGCGAGGATATACACACTGGCTGTCCAGCGCGGTCTTGTCAGGGGCAGGAGCATGGAGAGCGTTGTTGCCGGCAGCCTGTATGCTGCATGCCGCAGGCATGACGTTCCTAGAACCCTGGATGAGCTTTCAGAGGCATCAGGCATCGAGAAGAAGGAGATCGGCCGCACCTACAGGTTTGTCACGAGGGAGCTTGGCATAACTATCCTGCCCAGCAACCCATCAGATTATATAGCAAGGTTTGCATCTTCACTGAAGCTTACTGCAGAGACGCAGTCAAGGGCCATCGAGATCCTTGAAAAGGCGCAGAAGGCTGAGCTGACATCAGGCAGGGGGCCGACTGGTATCGCTGCTGCAGCGCTCTATGTCTCAGCGCTCATGTTCGGCGAGAAGAGGACGCAGCGCGAGGTAGCGGATGTTGCAGGCGTCACAGAGGTCACGATAAGGAACAGGTACAAGGAACTCTTGGACGAGCTCAAGCTTGAGAAAGAGATAAAGAAGACCAAGAAGAAAAAGAAAGACTGATAACCTTTATATCGCTTTTTCTGTTATGTTAATTTTTTAGGTACGCACTTGACATTTTTCTATTTGTTTCATGAAAAAACCCAGCCACCCATGGCTTCGACGGTCATTTTCCTTCGGAAAATGCCCTATTCCACTGACTATAACCCTATACTTCGCAAACTCAGTATAGGAACATAGTCAGTTCCATCTCGCCGTGGCTGGGTTTTTTCTGTGGTTGCGCTTTTTCTTTCAAGTGCAAGAAGCAAGCCCGGAGGGCTAAATTTTTTCATTGGCGCAAGCCCGCAGGTGCCCTCAGCACCGTGTTGAAGCGGGCTTGCTGCCAGTGGATGAAAAAATTTCTATAGCACAATCAAAATTAAGAACTATGCTGAACGAGTTATATTATATTTTGAATCTGAAAAGGTATTTTTCAAGGTCAACTTTGCCGTCCCTGATCTCTATACCCTCGTTTTCCAGCAGTTTTTTCTTCTTATCAAGGCCACTGGCAAAGCCTGTCAATGATCCGTCAGAGCCGACAACCCTGTGGCATGGGACATCGGGCCAGTACGGGTTTCTGTTAAGCGCCCCGCCGACTGCCCTGTACGCCTTTGTGCCGAGCTTTTCAGCCAGTATCCTGTATGTCGTGACCTTTCCTTCTGGTATCCTGCTGCACAGGCTCCAGACCATTTCACTGAATCTCATCTGAGCACCCCCAGGACCGGCCCAAGGTCCCTGTTTTGGGCATAACCCTTTGCCAGGCTGACAATCTCTTCCTTATTTATAAATATGCCCTTTTTCTCCAGAATGGGTGCTATGTGGATGATGAACTGGCAGAACTGCGTGACATTATGCGGGTTTTGAGTATGCCTTGCCCTTTCAAAATCCAGGAGCACAGGCTTATCCTTTACAATTATATGCTTGACAGGGTGGTGCATCTCCTCCTTGTTTATGCCAAGGCTGTCAAGTGTATGCATCTGCTGCATGACATCCCTGAGCACAGCGATTATGGCATCCCTGCTGCTCTTTTCGATATAGTCCAGGATAAGGTCACCTTCTATAAAATGATAAGCAAAGTATTTCTTTCCTGAAAACAGCAGCCTGGGGCCGATCCCATGGCTGTTGATGATCCTGAGGAACCTGGCCTCGTTCTCTATCCTGTCCCTGGCCTTGGAAGAGGGAAGCTCTGCCTTTACAGCGATCTTTTTTCCATCAAGCTCTGCTGTATAGATCATCCCCCTGTGGCCTTTGGCAAAGAAACAGACGTTTTCTGCATGCCTTTTCTCAAGCTCCTTTAAGAGCCATGATTTTTTGATGAGATAAATATAGAGATCCTCAAAATCCAGCTTTTCATGGTCTAGCTCCTCATGTTTCAGGCAATGATGCATTATTATCTCATCGACCTTTTCCTTATTTGTATATGAGCTGAACACGATGAGGATACTGCCATCCTTTTTCAGGTAACTATTTGCCTGGCTGAGGAACCTCTCCAGGAGCTCATGGCCTTTTTTCCCGCCGTCGAGAGCAACATCCTCAGCTCCGGGATGCTCAGGCAGGTAGGGCGGGTTGAAGATTATGAGGTCAAAATGCGTGTTGCTGCTCTTTAGATGCTCAAAAAGGTCGCTCCTGTAAAATTCAATCTTGCTGTCCTTGATCTTCTGCCTGCAAAACCTTACTGCTTCAGGGTCTATGTCAAGGGCAATCACCCCTGATGCCTTTGTTGCAGCTGCCAGGGCCTGGATGCCGGTGCCTGTGCCCATGTCCAGGACAAGGCCGTGGGAATATCTTGCAACATGCTTTTCAAGCAGAAATGAATCCTCCCTCGGCTCGTATGGCATAACAGCGGGTATCTGTTATACATTATTTAAATATGACTGTTTGGCCAGGGAAGCGGTTTTTTTAGGTTAGAAATAAGCTGAGGCAGATAATCTAAGTTTTGTTGAAATGGAAATTGCCTGACTTGAGTGCCTTCATGTACTTCTTCCATTCCTCGGAGTAGTCCTTGATCTCCTCTGCAACCGTTTTCGTATTCTCAGAGGCTACCTTTATCCTATCGCAGATCTGGTATAGTGTAAGGCCCCGGTTTACTTCGCCTCTTGCCCTGAGGTCTTCCACATACTTGTTGATATGCTCCACAAGCTGGTCTGTTTCCTTGACAATGCTGTGCTCATATACTGCACGTGAGGTTTCGAAGTCTTGTGCATTGAGCTTGTTTGCCTTCTCCAGCAGGGCATTGATCCTGTGTATGGTATCATTAGTGATATTGTTGATCAGCTTCTCATATCCCTCAATGTTCATTGTCTGGGTTTCAATGTTTTTAAAGTGGTGTGCAATGTCTATGCCGAGCTCCTGTCTTAGCTTGTTGAGGAATGGCGCCATCCCAGCATGGCTTTTGGACATCTGCTCGCAGAAGCTGTTTATCATATGCCCGAGATCAGAAAACTCGTGCTCTTCTGCCTTGAGCTGGCCGAATACTGCCTTTAGCCTTGCAAGCACCCTTTCATTGGTCTTCTTATGCGTGGCCACCAGGTTGTTTATGTCATGCTCAAGCCTTGATATGATCTTTTCAATAAACCCTTCCTTGATCTTAAGGGCTTTCTCAGGGTCATTCTTCTCCATGTGAAGGAAATTTCCCCTGACAGCATTTACTTTATTTCCGTTGATGACAACATCGACAGTCGTCTCCATCTTCTTGAACCGTTTAAGGTCATCCCTTATGTCACTGAAGGCCTTCCTCTCAATCTCATCGAGCTCGTAGATCTCCCTGAGCCTTCCTGAGTGCTTCTCGAACAGTTCCCTGAGTTTCTGTAGCATCCCGATAATCTCATCAATCGCATGCTCCTCTTGGGTTTTTTCATTTTCCTCTTCCTTATCCTCTGCTTCCTCACCTTTCATTGCACGCTCCAGCTTTGCCAGCGCGTCCTTGACATAGGGCAGCAGCCTTTTCTCAACATCCTTGTTTTTATAGAGCTGGGATTCGATATCCCTGAGGCTTTTCCCGATTACATCGAGCAGTGGCCTTGCGATGCTTCTCATGACCTTGTGTTCGTCCTGTTCTGCCATTTTAGATGAGTACTGTTGCGATATTTCCAAATACTGCGGTCAGCCTCTGGCTTGAGTTTATGAAATTAGTAAGCTCAGCTCTCGGCACATTGTTCAGCGCATTGCTGCTGTTGATCTCATTGAATTCAGTCGTAATCGCCGCTATCTGTGGATAGAGCCTGTTGACATGGGCAGTAAGCTGGGATGCGAACTGGGCCCTTTGCTGCGGCGGAAGGCTTGCGATGGCTGCTGAAACATTCTGCCCGTGGCCGTTTACCCAGGCGATAAAGGCGTTGGCCTGGGTGATAAACCCGTTTACATTTCCCTGGTATCTTCTAATCTGTGCCTGAACCTGCCCTGTGTCCTGCTGTGTAGGCCTGTTTCTCCACTGGTCCATCCCGTCCCTGAGCCTGTTCCTTCCGTCTGCCTGGCGACCCAGCCAGTCTCCGAGCCTGCCTGTTGCAGTATTACCGCCTCCGGCCCGCGCAGGGAATATGAACCTGAACAGCCAGATTACGGCGCCTATCATCGCCAGGGTGTTTATAACGACTATCATCCCGTACAAAAATCCGCTGGTATCCTTAAGCATCTGGCCTATAGTAGGGAAACCATAGAGAAGAATGCTGGTTATCAGGAATATGCCAAGAGCGCTGGTGCCGAACCTGTTTCCTTCTTCATTGAAAAATATCCTGACAAGGAAGAATATAACCGCGACTGATGCAGCAACCAGAACCCATGGGCCAAAGTTCTTTATAAGAGAGAAATTGAACGCAATCTCTCCAGATAACAACGAAGCGCCGAGTATGAGGCCGATCACTGTCCCGGCCTGGGGACTGAGCCTCTTGCCCAGCACATTCCTGCCCACAATGACAAACAGCCATGTAAACAGGATTGCGTCCCATATGACAGGGTACTTCGCCACTGTCTCAAGGATGCCAAGATTGGTCAATGCATCAAAGGCCGGCTGAAGATTGTTCGCTGCCATCACTGTATAAATATTGACCACTGCCATAAAAAGAAAAAGCGCGATATTGAGTCTCTTCTTTTTCATACAGATAGCCTCACAACTAAGTTGATATTATTTTTAAATAGCCTAATATATAAAGTTTTCTATAGAGGCAGCCTTGAATCACACACCATGTGCTGATAAAAATTCCTGCTTCTACTTGCTTTTCTTCCTCTTTTGCATCCTTCTCATCGCGATGATGAAGACCAGTACAAGAGCTATTATCCAGAGATACCAGTAATCAATGAATACTGCCCTGAAGAAGCTCTCTTTGGCAATGTCCACGGATATTTCAGTAGATGTGTCCTCGAAGCTCTTGCCCTGCTCATCCTCGAAGTCCACGAGGAGATCGAGGGCATACGTGCCAGGCGTGGCGTCCTTGTCAGTGTTCAGGGTGAACTGGACCTCTGTCTCCTGGCCTGGCTGCAGGGAGTCGATATACCTTACACTGCCATCTGTTGAGAACGGGTACATGGGCATTACCTTGACCTTGACCCTCTTGGCAACATCTGTGCCGGTATTCTTGATCATATAGCTTGCGTGCCTGTTGTTCTGGTTCTTGTAGAATGTATCAGAGCTGGTCTTTTCAGCCTCAAACATGGCTTTCCCTTTGACAACCATGTCGAATGAGAATACCCTTTCCATTCTGCGGAGGTCCTCATCCAGGTAATCTACCTTGAGCTGGAGGTTGTAGTCCCCTGAAGGTGCATCTTTTGGGACATCAATGGTGAAATCCGAGGTCATGCCCTGCTTTGCACCAAGAAGGCCCAGGGAATCCGATGATTTTGACCATATCATCTCAAGCGGGCTCTGGGCAGTCATATCTGCTGAGACAGACTGCGCCTCGAAAGTGCCGTCATTCTGTATAGCAACAGTGACAGTGGCAGTATCCCCTGGATAGATGTCCAGCGGGCTGGCTGATATGACCTGCGCGCTTATATCAGGAGAGCCTGCAACGAACAGGTTTATGGTGCTTGAGCTCGTGAACTGCGCCAGGGTGGATGTCTCATAATCTGTGTTTACTGTCAGCTGGTAGAACCCCCCTGTGGCGGTCGGGTCGATCTTTAGCGGGACAACAGCGGTAATGCTCTTATCCCCGCATATGCTTCCCACAGGGATGGTGCTTATTCCTTTCATGATGAAAGGATAGCTTCCCTGGATGCTCATGATGATATTGTTTGCACAGGTGTTGGGCTGCAGGTTCACAAGAGTTACTGAAAGGTTGAAATCCTTTCCAACTTCCGGGCTCGCCTGGAAGCCTGAAAGCCATACCTCGGGCCGCAGCGCAGATGCGCTGAAAACGCACAATAGCGCAACAATGACCAATAATATCTTTTTCATGATAATCGCCTCCCTCATTCGATATCCCTCTTGAATACAGCAAACAGCATGCCAATGATAACTGCCAGGAATATGGTGAGTATGATTATAGGGTACATGACCAGGCCGAAGCCGAATCCTTTTGTCATGACGCCGTTGAGCGCCTGGCCTGCATATGTCACAGGCAAAAAGGCTGCCAGGATCTGCATCACTCTCGGCATCGCCTGGAGCGGGAAGAATACGCCTGCCAGGAATATTGTCGGCATGCTGACCAGCATGGACATCGCAAAATACTGCTGCTCTGTCCTGACAAGGCTGGATATGATCATGCCTATAGCTGTGGAGACGCCTGCGTAGATGACTATTATCAGCACTATGAGCAGGAGGCTCCCCTCGACCGCGATCTTAAAGATGATGATGGATACAAGTATGAGGAACGCTGACCTGAATATCTCGAAGAGTATGTAGAAGAGCAGCGTCCCCAGCACAATTGTTATGTTTGATGTCGGCGTGAGAAAGACCCTGGTGAGCGAGCCCTCCCTTTTCTCGCCGGCTACAGCCCTGCCCATGCCCATTATCGCGCCCTGGAATATGGTAAGGGCGATGATCGAGGCGATGAGGAAGTCGATGGGCCTTTTTCCTGTCCCGTATGCCGGCTTTTCCTGGTATCTTACAGGCATAAGGATGCTCCCCGGATCAGTGCTGGCGAAATCCTCTATCGTTGCGACAGGCCCTTTTACATTCTGCTCTACTGACCTGTAATCCTGTCTATTGGCGAGGATCTTTCCGGCCTGGCTTGATATCGACTTAGCGCTCTTAACTGCCCTGCCTGCACTGGCAACAAGGCCCTCAGTCTTCCGGAACAGTGCAATCTGCGCCACTGTCGCATCATAGCCAAGGGGCTTAAGCACAAAGGTCCTGTTCCCGCTCAGGTTATATGGCCCGTCCGAGGGGATGAAGACAGTAGGTTCAGCAAGCGAGTTTTCCAATGCACCCGCACTGCTTTCAAGGTTTTTCTCTGCCTTGGCCAGCAATGCATTGACCGGGCCCAGCTGCCTGCTTATATCAGGATAGCTGTTCTGCTGGCTTGTCGCGTACCTGCTTAAGATTATTGTCTGGGCCAGCGCTGTTTCCTGATATTCGATTATCTTCCTGACACTGGTCTTTGCAGCAAAGCTGCTGACAATGGAGCTCATCGCCTGGCGCACCGTGGCGCTTATTGCAGAATCAGACTCATCGACAATGATGATGACGTCTGTCTGTTTGCCGTTGTTGATGTCCTTATCCAGGTTGGGTGGGATCTCGATCACTGCCCTCACCTTCATGGAGTCAAGGAGCCTTCTTGCCTCGCCCTCTGTGCTGGTCATATACCTGATATTAAAGACCTCGTTGGCTGCTATCTCATGGATGAGCTCCTGGGACATAGGTGAGTTGCTGTAGTCGACAATCGCCGTTGGAATATGTTTCGGGATGTTTCCTGAGGTGTACCCGAATATGACTATCATGAAGATCGGGAAGAGGATCAGGGGGAAAAGCCTTGTCTTATCGCGCGTTATCACGATAAAGTTCTTCTGTATTATTGCAGCTATCTTCTTGGGGTCAACTGTCCTCTCTTCTCTTGCCTTTCTCATCAGTCCCTCAGGTCTTTCCTTGTAAGCTGGATGAACACATCTTCAAGCGAGGGCTTCCTGTGGACCACGCCGTCCACCCTCTGGCTCTGCCTGCACAGGTAATTGTTCAGCCTCAGGAAGATGTCTTTCTCTTCTTTCACTGTCAGTATGACAAGGCTGTTTTCTGCCGACACCTTTGTGACGAAATTCAGGGATTTGAGGCCGCTTAAGAGCTCTCTGGAAGGCTTTTCGACAGATATCCTTATCTCCTGGGGAGCCTTTATCATCTTCTTGAGCTCATCAGCGGTGCCGCTGGCGATTATCCTTCCCTTGTCCATGATGGTTATCTTGTCGCAGATCTTGTCAGCCTCCTCCATGTCATGTGTTGTGTAGATGATTGTCATGCCGCTCTTGTTGAGCTCCTTTGTCATCTCCCTCATCGCGATCCTGCTCTGCGGGTCAAGCCCTGTCGTGGGCTCGTCCATGAAGAGGATCTTGGGGTCTGACATTATGCTTGCGGCGAGCGAGAGCCTCTGTTTCATCCCGCCTGAGAAAACCCCTGCGATCCTGTCCCTCTGCTCATACAGCTGCACAGTCTTAAGCAGATATTCGCTCCTCTGCCTTATCTGGGACCTGGTCATGCCGTAGAGCTTGCCTATATATGACAGGTTCTCGCCTGCAGTGAGCTCAGGGAACAGGGAGAATGTCTGGGGCACGACACCGATTATGCTGCGAATATGCACACCATCAGTCAGAAGGTCAAAGCCGCCTACCCTTGCATTCCCTGCGGTCGGCTTCATCAGGGTCGTCAGCATGCTTATGGTCGTGGTCTTGCCTGCGCCGTTCGGGCCGAGAAATCCGAATATCCCACCCTCGTCCACTTCCAGGCTGATGCTGTTGACTGCTGTGAATTCCCCGAACTTCTTTGTCAGGTTCTTTATCGATATTATGCTTGCCATGTTATACTGTTTTTTTATCGTTGCCTGATTCGGGATTGAAAATCTACAGGTTTATAACCGTTTCTATTTTTGAGTTGGGATGGTTGCATAATGGGAATCTAAAGAAACTTTCACCAATAATGGCTAAAATTGTGCTGGAGAGATGACAGCGGGCATCGTTGTATAACTTATTATTGTCACTACTCTTAAATAGTTTTAAATAATATGGTTTGATTCCTGTCCTCATGGTGCGAAATGTCAGCCTGTCAGAGAAAGAATATGTAGGCTTGCTTGGTATAATAGACGAGTTCAGTGATCATTATGAAAAGGTGGTTAGGGAAAAAGCCAGGATCTTTGAACTTAGACATTATGAAGGTGAGACTGCAAGGGTCGGATTCTATGTCAATATGGGAGAACATGGATTTATAGTCCGGCCATATTACATGGTACCCAGGACAATCGCTTATCTTGATCTGATGTTGGGTGATGGTGATGATAAAACAGAGGGTTATAGGCGGGCAATCGCCCTGCTCTATAAGTATCTGAATCACATTCCAAGGCATATTGTCGGATTCCGAGAGGAAGAGTATGATTCTGTGTCAGGCCTCAGTTTAGAAAGGATGCTGGAGAGCCGCCCAGCGACGGTTGTGGAAGAGACAGATGCAGTCAACTCGAGGTTGCTCTATGATCTTGGATTCGACCATTACCTTTCATTCATCGTAATGGATATCTCGACACCTATCGCTGACCTAGATAAGATGCTACCTGATTTCAATTTCGCAGTCACATGGGATTTCTATCATGGGATGAGGACATGGGAACAGGCCAGTAGGCTGGTTGATGTCCTGAACAGCTTTGATAAGGTCGTGACCTATGGTGGAAACCGTTTCGATTTAAGGGTGCTTGAGAAATACAATAACCCAGGATCGATAAGAATCCTAGATAGAAGAAGCGTTGACCTGAACAAGGTTGTCTATAATACATTTCAGATGAATAATGTTAGATCATACTCAAACAGGTACCGAAACTTGGGTGTTATACTCAAGCCTGATTCCAAAAGTTCTGATAAGGGAAAGCTTTCACTAGACAAGGTAGCGAGAGCGACCCTGAATTATGGTGCCTTAAAGAAGGACGGCAGGCCGGTTGGAGATGTCTATAGGTGCTGTGAACGAGATGTGGAACTCACAAGGGACCTCTTCTTTCACATGCTTGAACATAGTGTTTTCTCATATTATGAGAACGGCGAAGAGACAAAGCTCTATGTAAGGGATAGGTTGGATAATATGATGAGGAGGTAAGATTTTGGTTAAAGGTATGGTAGATACTGGCATGCCCTCTTTGGCATTGGTCACAGGGACCCTTTTCTCTGCAATCTAGAGTGGGGCCGCAAGCCTATCGGTTTTCTTTCAGAAGCTCCTTATCTCTTCCCTGCTCCATTTCTTCTCAGCAGCGCCTATCATCAGGATGCTCACAGGGACCAGCAGGGGGCTTGCGAATAGGGCATAGGGGAAAGTGGCTGAGATAACGAGGAATAATATGGCGGGCGGGACAATGTAGAGCAGGTACATGATGATATTGCGCGAATCGAAGAAATAGGCATTGGGCGAAAGGCCTGTCAGGTAGACTGTCGCTGACAGCCCCCAGAAGAACATGCTCACGTAGCTAAGCAGGCCGATAATCACATTGAGAAGGTTTGTATGGTCATATATGGCAGCCAGGATAAAGACAAATACAGAGACAATGCTCAGCACAAGCGTAGACTTCACCTTGTTATGGATGATTTCCGCCACCTTGACAGGAAGGAACGCATAGTTTGCATAGGAGTCGTACTCTGAAAGCCAGCTGTATATCGAGGATGTGTATAGGCCGAGAAATATGGAGAACACGATGATGAAATCAACGAGGGGAACGTACCTGACAAAGAAGGTTATGAAGAGCCACAGCATTCCCATGGGGATGATTATGGAGAATATTATCCTGCCGAAACCTCCTCTGCTTCTCTTCAGGTCCAGGTAGTCCCTGGCCATGAGAAGCAGGCCCGGCGGGACCATGCTGATGTAGTTCTCAAACCTTGTGAGCTTCTCGGAATAGCTTATCCTGAAGAAGACGATCGAGATCGTGCTGAGGACAAGGATAGTGATTGCGCTTGCCAGCAGATGCGAGCCATAGACATAGTATGCATAAGGCGGGAACATGGATGTCAGGGGCCAGGCATACCCTTTGAGCGCTATGAATATGATCACGGATGCAGTGAGGAAAGCGACCAGCAGCTTTGCAGAGTGCGCATATAACGTCGATAAGAAAAATACTATCGCAAGGCCGAACAGGAAAGAGAGCGAGAGCGATATGAGAAGCCTGATGCCGGAGAACGGAAGGCCAAGGTGCCTTGCCGCAGCTATGATGCCGAAGACGCTCGGGAGGATGAACATTATGAAATAATAGATTATGTCCTTGATGATGACATTGGTGAAGATGGTCCTGTCAGACACAGGCAGCGTCCTTGAGGAATATGATATGAGGCTTGCATGGCCGAACCTCCTGTTCATGAACTCCTTGCCGTACAGGCCGAACGCGCCCACGTTCATCCCGAAAAACGCGAAGGTCAGGTGGATTATAAGCCCGGCCAGGGCGCCTGCACCCATCAGCTCTATGACAGGCGCGAACCTGGTTACGGCGAACACTATCATGAATATGCAGAACGGGAGGAGGAAGAACAGGAAGGCGCCGACGATGCTCGTATGGAGCCTTGTCTCCTCCTTGAGCATGTCCTTAAGAAGTATCATTTTTCACGAGCCTGAGAAAGAACTGCTCGAGCCTCGGCTTTTTCTTTCCGTGATAAAGGATCCTTCCCTTGTCAAGGACCGCGATGCTGGTGCACATCTCCTGCGCTATCTCCAGCACATGCGTGGAGAAAAATACAGTGTTGCCTTTTTTGACATAGCCCTTGAGGAAATCCTTTACAGTCTTCTGCGCCACAGGGTCCAGGTTTATGAGCGGCTCATCTATGAATGCCACTGACGGCTCGTGCATGAAGGCCTGGGCGAACATCAACTTTTGCCTTGTGCCGCGTGACAGGTCCTTGCAGAGGACGTTCTGCTGCGGCTCGAAATCGAGCAGTTTCAGCCAGTGCCGGGCTTTTTCACCGATACCGGCAAGCTTCCTTATCTTTCCCACGAAATGAAGATATTCCACAGCCGTCAGGAAGCTCGGCGGGTTCTCCTGTTCAGGTATTATCCCGCAGAGCTCACGGACACGGATGGGCTCCTTGAGTGCGTCCACTCCAAGTATATCTATGCTGCCTGACGATGGTTTTAATTGGCCGGTCATGCACTTGATCATTGTGGTCTTGCCAGAGCCGTTGGGCCCCAGCAGGCCGAAGAACTCTCCGCTCCCTATGGAAAATGTCACGTCATTGACCGCCTTATACCCTGAGAAATCCTTGGTCAGCCCTTTCGCATTGATAACATCAGCCATATGATTCTGTCAATTGAGATACTCATATATAAAATTTGCTGATTAAGAGTGCTTGTAAATAATTGACCTTTTTTATAAAATTGATTGTAGAAAACAAGAAAAAAAAATAGACAATTTAATTATTATAATTTATTGATTATTTTAGCAGCTTCCTTTTCAAACCTCGAGAATCCGAACCACTTCTTGCCCAAATCTTTCAAGGAAGCACCATGCTAATTTTTATTTAAGACAATTATGTGAATCGCATGGGCACCGGAAATAATAATATTTATTAACTCTATAACCATATTAATGTCATGGGCCTCACCAGAAGGGCAATATCTTATGAAAGCATTATTTACATTATTGATGGAATCTAAAAACAAAAACTGGCTTTTTGTCATCTCGGTAACATCTATAATTATAATCTTATTCCTGTTATCGTCCTTCATCACAAAAATTTATGTTGTGCAATTGAAGGATATTATAGGAAACTATTATGTCCTGGGGATTGTTGTTTATCTGTTCTTGGGGATTATAGATGCGATGGGCGTTCCTTTCAGTAACATCCCATTAATCCCTGTAGTGATCTCGATATACGGTTTTTACTTTGGTGTTTTTTTGACAAGCCTGGGGTGGTTTGCCGGCTCTCTTATTGCACTTAAGATAGCAAGAAAATATGGCATAAATGTTGTCAGGAGGTTTATTTCACTCAAGAGGCTTAAATCATTTCAGGATTATCTGCCAGAGAGGGATTTCTATGTCTCGATAATTTTCTTCAGGATAATTATGCCTCATGATTTTGTCAATTATGGCTATGGTATGTTTACCAAAATCAGCAATAAGACTTTCATAATTGCATCATTGATAGGGATAGTCCTATCAGTATTTATCTATTCATATGTGGAAATTTTATCTTTAACCTACCAGATATTGGCAATAGTACTATCAATAATTGTTTTCTGTTTAGTCTTTTATTATTACCCTAGAATAAGAAACATAAAAAAATAATATCTAACTGTTTCCATGCAAAACGCCTGCAAAATATTATCTCACAATTATACAGCCGGCCTTCTCTAATCCAAAGCCCTTAGGTTTTTGCCGCATCCTGCAGGTTCCTGCAGGCCGGGGCAGATGGCAGCGATCCCCCATGCTAAGCCCGATAGTTTTAACATAGTCTTATATACTACTGTTAATTCTAGCAGGTCCATGGCAAGATTTGAGCGTTCAAGAGAAAGAAAAAGCAAAAGCCGAGACTTTAAAGATAGCTATCCAAGGAGGGGCACCAAAGCCAGGAGGAGTTTTGACGCCGGCCCCAAGACAAGGAGAGGTTCTGGCAGAGAATCCAATAATTACAGTAGAGAAAGGCGTGAACTTCAGATGACAAAGGTTACCTGCTCTTCCTGCGGTGCTCAATGCGAGGTCCCTTTCAAGCCAACATCAGCCAAACCTGTCTATTGTAAGGAATGTTTTGAAAAAAAGAACAGGGCAAGCTCTGATAAGCCATCTGGCAGAGAGCTTGGCATTATAAATGAAAAGCTTGACAGGATAATGAAAGCCCTGGATATCAGATGAATGGATTCTTCTATTTCCAGAAAAAATTTCATGCGAGCGTAGCGAGCATTGGGGTCTAATTCCCCGACCTTTAGGTCGTATTCTATGGAAAAATTTTAGTTGCGGCTTCGCCGCAGTATAGAACTGCGGACGAAGCTGCGCACGTATTTATCTTGTCAAAAATAGCGTGAGCTTTCGTCCGTGGAGGACGAAAATGACAAACCTGAAAAAATACAGCCACAACGTGGGCGTAAATTTCTGGCATCTCGAGTTTGCGACCAAATATCGCCACTCCCTGTTCAGTGAAAGCATAAGGTAAATACCGCCTGCCTCCATGTGCTTTTTCTACAAATTTTGAGGTAACAATCTGTGACCTCAAGACATCAACCTCTTGTTGCGTAAGTTGAAACATGAACCTTTCTGGAAAACGGTCAATATTACGTTTTACCGCTTGATTCAGTGCCTTTGTTTCCACAGTATAAAGTTCTGCCAATTCCTCATCGATAATAATCTGTTTACCGCGAACAGCATGTATTCTGCTTCTTATGTCAATTTTATCCAACAATGCCAGCTCCTTTGCCATCTTGTACTAATACGGCATCCGGCTGCGTTTATAATCTTAATTAAAGAATCTATGAAAATCCTTGGAAAAGAGCCGGAGAATTTCCAAAAGCCTGTTAAAAATAGAAAAAAATCCACCTATACACTCTTAAATCTTTTAATGTAATCAGCGCACACCCTGTTATGTATCATATTAATATTTGCAGCGAATTCTTCTGCCATGTCCATGTTCGATCTTACTGCAGAGAGCTCTTTGCTGATCCTTTCTGACATTCCCAGGCATCTGTCATCAAATGTCTTGGCGTACGCAGCCTGAAAAAACTGTGCATTTAAGGTGATATTGGCGCCGTAAGGAGATTGGGCAGACGTATTATCACGTTCATGGTCCAGGATACTCCCTTTTGTGGAGCCGATATCCTTCTGCAAAAGCATTGACCCCTCTGCCCAGGAGTCAGGCTCAATCCTGTCTGGATCCAATTTTCCGAACCTTGGGAAACTGACGATCATATAGTGGGTGAGGATAACACAGTCAGGGAAAGTAAGCCTTTCATAAGAATCAGGGCCGTGCCTTCTTCTGTATGCATTGCCTATTGACTCGATCTGTTCGATAATCTTACCTTCCTTATCCCTTATTATTTCCAGATATCTCTTCCTGTCCATCACTCTTGCTACGTCCACCGAGAGATCATTGTATCTATTACTATATCTTCCATGAAGGATCATCCGGATCTTTCCATCATCCTTCAGTTCTGATAATTCCCTGGCTCCTTTTATCATATCTTCAAGTGTAAAATAGCTTTCATCAGACCTGAGAGATATCGCTTTTATATATGGTTCCTCTCCTTTTTTCAATACAGGAAATTTATAGGTTCCATCGACCCTCCATCTTTGGATGACGTCCTCTGATTCTTTGATCTCAGGAGGCTGCGACCTTTCCTCCCATGATTCTATCTTATCAGGGAACATCTGCAACCCATATGTGACCTGGGCAAATCCCTGTCCAGAAGCGATGAACAGTGAGCCATCCCTCTGGAACATGACAGGCTCATCTGAGCTTAATTCTTTCATAACATTCAGCACAAAATCAACTGCATATGCCATACTAAATCCCCTCCCATCTCAACAGGTAAAAAGATAAGCAATAGATGTTTATAAAGATTACTATTGTGGGATGGTGTCTGGTTTATGCATAATTGAAATCTCCCCTTAACAGATTCAAAAAATTTAAATAGCTGTACAACAAAGTGATTGGAGAAACAGTATCTGAAAGGAATATACTCAAAAAACCCTTGGCTGCATCCCTCTGTATCTGAGAATTTGAATATCAAGAATTCTAAATGACATTGCAGCTTGATTATAGTGTATTTAAGTAATTATCAATTACCTCGTATACTAATTTATCCTTTTTAGAATAGACTGGATTGCTTTCTAGTTCCTTTTCGATTCTCTCAGCTTCAGCAGTATTCTCTAAACCCCTGTGTATCTCAATAATCGACAAGACTGAGTTTATGTATATCCCCTTAAAATACATTTTTTGAGTTTTTGTAGTTCCAATTTCACCGCCTTCATATCTTTCCTTAATAAGTTGAAATTGATTGAAAGCTTCTTGAAGATCATCTGTCTTAATATAGAAATCAGCCAACCTAAATCTTGCCATCAGACTATCATTTTTTGCAATACTTTCTAATACCAATTCAGAAGCCTTTTCTGTTTTATTCATTTTTACAAGTAGATGCGATAGGCAGTTAATAGCTGATACATCATTTGGATCAAGTGCTATTGCACGCCTGTAGCAAGTTTCTGCCTTAGCTGGATTACCTGTAAGTTCATAGATTGAACCTAAACCTGAGTATGCCTCAGAAATATTAGGATCAATACCTAATACTTTTTTGAATATCTTCTCTTGCCAACCGAAATATTTAGGCCCAAACTCCACAAGATGGCCAGGAATCTCTAATAGAAGTTCGATATTATCAGGGTCATCTTTAAGAAGTTCTTGTATCTCATTTATTCTATCACTAGCCTGTGCAGCGAATTTACTATCAACAGCAGCCATGTGAGATAGAAATGCTGATGGATTTTCTGCATACTCTTCCCAAATTTTGCATTCTTTACATTCAATTATTTGTTTTAGGTCAATAATCTTGATCATGTTGTTGGGAAACGTAGACTTGTTTAAATAATCTATTCTTATATTGCTGTTGATTTTTGCTGTCTCAGTACTTGTTCTAATACTCTTGGATAAATCCCTTAAGGAGAGATACGGCACAGCAGGATTATATACCATACAAAAGGATCCCAAGAAATTCTGGTTCGTCTTGTTGTTTACAATATTCTTTATGCTCATCACAACAATAGTCGAAATATTATTAAAGATGACCATCTTTATCTCGATTCATGGTTAAAAAAACAGCAGGTCAGGATGTTTTTTCGATAAGTCGGAAAGGTTACTTCTATGCAGGCTTATTTTTCTTATTGATGTGCATATTTGTCATAATAAGGGATCTGGTTTACTATAACATCTATAATTTCATATGGTTTTGCGATATCGGCCTGTTGCTGTTCTCTGCAGCATTCTTTTCAAGAAATGTGCAGTTTGTCAAGGGGCTCATAAATATTGGTCTTATCGCACAGTTTATATTTATCCTTGAGATTGTCCTTTATGTGCTTTTTGGCGTGTCATTGAGCAACCTGCCGGCCGCCATCATGAGTACAGGGCCTATCAATATAACCATTTCGATAATCATCCATCTCCTGTCTACCAACCTGGCCCTGCTGCTCACCTATAAAATAAAGACAATGCGAATTTCTCTATTATATTCCTCTTTGGTTCTGCTTCTGTTATTCATACTGACCGTATCCCTGACACCGGCGTATGAGAATATAAATTATGTGTTCTCATCGAGTTTCATGTTCGGATTATCTGTTCCATACTACAAATTACTCTGGCCATTTTTAGCCTTCCTGGCCCCTGTGCTTCCGACCTACTGGCTCCAGAGGTATCTGTACAGCATGTCAAACAGAACAAAGAGCAGACAGGCCATTGAATAGGCTGCTTACCATGCCCTGTCAGATTTCATGAGCGGCCTGTAGCGGATGAAGCCTGTTATGATACCGATAGTAGAAACCAGGGTAAATAAAGGATAATAGAAAACAGTGAAAGGCACCAGGTAGAGCAGTTTATAGGATTGCCGGGCATTCTTGATCATCGGAATAACATAGGGGATCGAGAATAATGTAAAATAAAGGTTGCTGAGGAGGTTCTTCAAAAGTATGGCGCCGTAGTAAAACCCAGTCAGCTCAAGGTTTTTCAGTTTAGTCACCCCTGTCGTGATCAGATGGAATGTTTCGACGATATTATTTATGAAGATGAATTCTTTGGTAGCATAGATGATAAAATTGATGCTCAATATCGAGAACAGCAGGATGAAAAAAACATGGAGCGGGCTTTTTAGCCAGACTATCGGGTATCTGATAAAGCATTGTGCACCCCCGGATGTCCACCTTATCTTCTGTTTATACCATGATTTATATGTCGTGGGGACATATGTCCTGATGGGAACAAAGCTTTGCTCGACCTTGTATCCTGCCTTGTTCAGTTTCAGCGCCAGGTCCATGTCCTCGACGATCGCGTTGAGGGAGAACTTTCCGGCCTGGTTGAAACCGGATTTTCTGACAGCAAGGCATCCTCCCCATAATGACAATGTCGAGGTCAGGTTGTGAGCACCCTGCAAAAAAGACAGCATGTTGTACTCTATCTCCTGCATCAATGCCAGGAACCCTTTGTTTATTGCATTGTAAGGGCAGCTGACAGCCATGACATTCTTCTGCTCAAGCCTCGCCAGCATATCATAGACATTTTTTTTGCCCATGATAACATCAGCATCGACAAAGATGAATACTTCATGTTTTGCGAGCTTTGAAATCCTGTTCAGAGAGCGGGCCTTTCCGATATTCTTCTTGTTGGACACGAGGATGAACCCATATTCCTTTTTGAGCCTTTTCAGGACATCAAGCGAGCCGTCAGTGCTCTTATCATTGACGACGATAATTTCTGATTTAGACCTGTCGTATGAGCTGTAGATGCTCCTTATGGTTCTCTTGACCGTCTTCCCGTCGTTGTAGCATGGTACCATGAACGAGACAAGAGGCTTCTTCCTGAGTACTCTCTTCCTCCTGTAGTCTATGCCTCCCATGATCATCACTACCAGGAGCAGAAGGGTCAAGACCCCCAACGACACATATGCAAGGTTTATCATGGTTATCAGTCCCTGATACTTTCTATCTTATTTAGGCCTGGCCGGTTTATACCTAACTTTTAATTATTGCCCCATGAATATAATTGATAATATAAAGTTTTATCTATTCTATAGGTTATTTAGCTTATTTTGTGGATGACTGGCACACTATGGAGAGGTCCTGGCAGGTGGGGAAAGCACCAGTTCGATTAGTCAAGAATTTCACTAATTTTCCCAATGAATTTTTTTGCATTTTCATAGACTTCAGAAACTCTTCTTTCATTATATACTTTTGTCGGGTTGTATCTGCTTACTGAGCTTTCTTTTCTTGCATCATCAAAGTACTCGACATAATCATCTTCGAATATCTTATATGCCTGGTCTAGTAACTCTAAATCTTCTTTTTCAATCTCATCAGGCACAAGAAGGTGTCCTAATGCAATCTGAGTAGAATAATGATCACCAGTTTCATATCCTTTTGAGAGTATTGCGGCTTTTGCTGCATAAAGCATAGCATAATAACAGATGGTAATTGTCCAGTAATCTTTTGCTTTCTCTTTAGAGTTCTTTATGAACCTGGCAAGATCAAAACTGTCTCTTCCTTTTTTTGCAAATTTGCCGATCTTAAAACTAGCATTACTTTCTTTTATAAAGAACTTCCCGTCTGTTTTTAGCTTAAGAAGTTTCTCAAATTCACTTTTGTAATATTCTTTATTAAATTCCATTTTGTTTAATCCGTGGTTAAATGCTTAAAAATCTTCGATTTTTATTGTGCCAGATTATATTCCAGAAGTATTCTTCTCCATATAATACTATATGTTTTTTTATTATCTCATCAGCTAAATTATGGCCTTTTTCCTTGAGCATTGCGATGAATTCCTTTCTTTTGAGGAATAGCGGGTTTACTGTTAAATCATAAAGAGTTTCAAATTGCGAAAAACTAATGTTCTTTTTTCCATCTTTGTTAACAACGCAAATATCAACATCGCTTTTTTCCCTGTGAGTTTCATCTGCTCTTGATCCAAATAATATCAAAGTATAATCTCCTTTAGGAAGCGAATTCCTTATAATTTTAAATCTGGGGTGTTTTTTTATGAAATCATTAGTTTCATTTCTCTCAGCTAATATAAGATAGCTTTTGGTTATTAAATCTGAAGAATTTAATGAAATTAGCTTGATGTTTCCTTTTTGGTTTATTATAAATAATTCTTTGTTTTGGTTGATAAGCCTATGTGCAGTGGTATTAGGTACTTTAGATTCTTTAGAGAGCTGCCTAATCGGGATCTCATTGTTGATGTTTTTTCCTAAAGCATTTACCAATTTTAATAGTTGTTCCATATTTGGTAAATGTGTACCATATTTGGTATATAAATGTTTTGGTTTTTATGCAGCGCATTAGATTAGCGGTAGCTATATGCTACTGCTGTCGGCAGCGAGGTGAGCATGACAGAAGATCATAAGCCACTGACTTGTACTGCGATCTGATATGCATATACACCACCCCCTTTACAATAAATGGTTCTAGACTTGGTGTGCATCTTAAAAAACATAAAAAATAGATATTTAGATGATTTAGAGCCATAAATACAGGCCAGAAAATAAATTTTCCGAAAAAAGAACAAATTTCCCACTTTTTTCTACGGTTAACTTATTAAGGAACAAAGAACACATACATAAATGTTCTTGGAAATACTTTTAGCAATTCTACTCGGCGTGACCGCAGGGATAATAACCGGCCTGACACCAGGAATTCATATAAACCTTATCTCAGTATTGCTGCTATCCTTCTCAGCTTTCCTGTTAAGATACACCAGTCCAGTTGTCCTGGCTGTGTTCATAATCTCTATGTCAGTGACGCACACGTTCCTCGACGCGATACCCTCTATATTTCTTGGCGCTCCTGATTCAGCAACAGCGCTCGGCGTCCTGCCGGGGCATAGATATCTTCTGAAAGGCTATGGCCTGATGGCTGTCAAGCTCACCCTGGTCGGAAGCTTCGGCGCAGTACTTCTGTCGATAATCCTTTTCCCGCTGTTCCTTGTCATAATCAAATACGGCTACCCTTTGATAATGGATTACATAGGCTACCTGCTTATCGCTGTCGCCGCATTTATGATACTCAGGGACAAGAAGAAATTATGGGCGCTCTTTGTCTTCCTGCTGACAGGCGCGCTTGGCCTCATCGTGCTGAACATGCCGAATTTTCCGAACCCGCTGTTTCCCATGCTCTCAGGGATGTTCGGGATATCTACCCTTCTCATCTCCCTCAACGAGAGCCAGTCCCTGCCTGATCAGAAAGAGGAGCAGGGAATCAAGCTGAAGAAAAGCATAACCATAAAAGCGCTCCTCTCAGGCCAGTTCTCTGGGTTTATCACAGCAGTGCTGCCCGGCATTGGCGCTGCCTCGGCAGCTGTCATCTCTATGCAGATAACGAGAAAGCTCGGCGACAATGGGTTCATGGTGCTGATGGGCTCTATCGGAACAGTAAACTTCATCCTGTCGATGGCAACCCTCTGGATTTTAGATAAGGCGAGGAACGGTTCTGTCGTGGCTGTGCAGCAGCTGATAAACAGCCTTAATCTCCAAACAATCATTATTTTCCTGTCCGCAGTACTCGTCGCAGGCAGCGTCTCTGTCTATCTTGTGCTCAGGATAGGCAGGATTTTTTCAAGGCTTATAGCAAAGGTGAATTACCGTCTTCTGTTAGGAGGAATAATCTCTTTCATAACTGTCCTTGTCATCATTATGACCGGATGGCTAGGTTTCCTGGTCCTTGTAGTGAGCACTGCAGCTGGCATAATCCCTGCTGTGACAAAGATCACAAGGACCCACGGCATGGGATGCCTGCTCTTGCCTGTGATATTGTATTTTATGTTATGAGTATGTTAACTGCGGTCTCTAAGTACACTTTCGATATTATTCTATTTGTATCATGAAAAAATCCATCCACCCATGGCACGGACGGATTTGCTTTGAGCAAATCCTACCCCACTGACCGCAACCATATACTCTGTATATGAACGCGGTCAGCTACGCCCGGCCGTGGCGGGATTTTTTCTTTAAGTGCAGCAAGCCAGCCCGAAGGGCTACTCCGAGAGAAATTTTTTTATTGGCGCAAGCCCGCAGGCACCCTCAGTGCCGTGTTTAAGCGGGCTTGCAGCCAGTGAATGAAAAAATTTCTATTGCACCATCAAAGAGCCAATATGAGAACACTTCAAAGCAGCAATAGAAAAAAACTACCATCTCTAACCAAGGCTCATGTTGCCGAATGCCCATCTTGAGAGCAGGGGTATGCCCCAGCTCAGTCCTGCGCCTATCCATACCATTATAGAAAAGTCGAAGAGTGCCGCATACTTGTTGCCGCCGTCGACCATCTTTATTATCATCGCAGAGATGAAAGCGTGTATTATCACGATGATGCCGATATAGAGGTTTACCTGGACCATGTTTATCTCTGGTATTGCAGGCAGGATGCTGCTGACCAGGTTTGCCATGTTCTCCTGGGTCATGGCATTCTGCAGCGCATTGTTGAACATCCCGGAGAGCATATGCGTGATGGCTGTCGACATATAGACCGTCGTGATGAATCCGAACAGCGCTCCATACAGTGCGCCCCGAAGCCCTGCTGCGAGCTGCAGCCTGAGCTTTCTCAGGGACATTAGCCTGGTGAAATTCTTGCTTATTATCTCGGAGATCCTTATCGAGTCCCCTCCCATGTAGACAGACTTGGCGAATATCTGGACAAAATAGTTTATGAGGTTGCTCCCTGACTCGCCGGCAAAATAATACCAGGATTTCATCCTTTCAGAGCCGAGCTTGAGCCTCCTGTAGAGGTTGACCAGCATCCTGTGCAGGATGCCGAAATCATGAACCCTTATCGCTCCCAGGCTGGATGTTACCCCGCCGCCCCTGGTACTGACAGCGCCGCCCACAGCCCTTATAAAAGCGGGAAAGGCCTTGTCCCTCTTGAAGACATCATTTTCCTCGCTCGATGCGAACATGCCCACTATGATAAAAGGAGTGAACCCCAGGGCGAGGCTGAAGAGGAACGGGAAGATATCGATGTATACAAGGACTGCTATAATAAGGAACGATATGGGTGTTGTTATGACAAATGCCTTCAGCACCTTTTTTGTGCCCTCATCCGTGACAGGAAGGTTGTGGCATATCCTGTCGCTTGGGATAAAACCCTTTATGAGCAGGATGAGGACAACATCCATTATAAGCATGCCGAGAAGGCTGTATTTGACCACGACCATTATGGACATGCCCATGAGGAGCGGAAGAAGCAATGCTGCGGACATCGCAAAAGCGATGCTGATTGTCAGCGATATGAAGACGTCCTCGAGCATCCTGATGTTCTGCATGGACTTGTTGTACTCGTTGCTGAAATCGTCCATCACAGCATCCTGCTCCTCGTTGAGGAACACCTCGAGGTCCTCACCGAAGTCAAGCACAGCGGCGAGCCTGTCCAGAAAATCCGCAAATATCTTTGAGGGGGAGTGTACAGCCATCTTCCTGCAGGTCTTTGCATAGCCCAGGTTCCATGACTTCGAGAGGTATATTATCTTCTCAGTCATGTCTGCAAGCTCGCCGTACTCTTTCTCGTCGGCGATCTTCCCGAAAAGCATGGTCCTGTTGAGCCTGAGGGTCGCGAGCGTCCCTGCATAGGTTATGAACAGGTGTATGTTCTCATGGATGTTCACCTTCCTTTTCTCGTATATGAGGTATGGGTAGAACACGATGAACATGAGGCCGAAGAAGAGCAGTATGTAGGGCACGAAAAACGGCAGGCTGGCAAAGAGCATCACTGCAAAGAAAAGCGCGAACGTAACAGCAAGGACAGGGAGCACCAGCTTTAGCATAAACTCGGTGTAGCTCTTGAACCCTCCCTCATAGATATAGTCTTCCATGTTTAAAGCGTAAACGGCAGCGAGGCTGCGCCCTCTGAATGGTATTTGCTGATGACGTTCCAAACGTCAAAATAATTGAATATCCTGTTCTCTACCATCTTCTCCAGTATCCTCTTCCTGATGGCCAGGTCCTTGTATATCTCCCTCGTATCATCATATCCGAGCATGGTCGCTATCTTCTTCTCCAGGATATAGCTGTTGTACAGGCCCCTGAAGCGGTGCTGGTCAGTGGCCGGGTCCCAGCTGAAGACCTGCCTTGTAATCATCTTGTTATCGACGTCGTAGTATCGCTCTATCTCTGTTATGGAGAGCACCCTCCTGACAAAGTGTCCGCCCTGCTCGACAGCCTGCTGTATGAGGACAAAATTGAGGTTGTCGATGGATGCTATAGGGACATTTATAGGGTGGCCTGTCAGCCTCTGGATCATGCTTCGCACAGAGCCTGCGTGGAATGTGGAACAGACAGGATGGCCTGTCTGCATTGCCTGGAATGCTATATTTCCTTCCTCGCCCCTGATCTCGCCGACTATTATATAGTTAGGCCTTGACCTGAGGGCTGATATCAGCAGCGTGAACATGGTGACATCAGTGTCCTTGCCCGACTCCCTTGTTATCAGGTGCTGCCATGTGTCATGGGGCATCGTAACTTCTGGCGTGTTCTCAACTGTATAGACCTTAGCGTCAGGGCTGATAAACGCTGCAGAGGCATTGAGCGTTGTTGTCTTGCCTGAAGCGGTCTCGCCGCACACGAACATGTTCATCCCGTGCTCAAGGCATAGCCAGATATAGGCTGCAAGCTCGGCATCCATCGTGTTCCAGCTTATTATCTGGGTTATGCTCACAGGCACCTCTGCGAACTTCCTGACGGTGAAGCTCGATCCCTCGAGGCTTATCTCCCTGCCGTAGATGAAATTGACCCTGGAGCCGTCCGGCATCATCGCATCAACGACAGCGCGGGCATCTGACACAGGCCTTTCGACACGCTCGCTGGTCTCCACCATGTACTTGTTGACCTCGAAATCGTCCGCAAAGACGATGTTTGTGCGGAGCATCTCGAACACCTTGTGGATAAGGGATACAGCGCCCACGCCTGTGCAGTGGATATCCTCTATATACGGGTCGAGGAACAGCGGCTCGAGCTTGCCGTAGCCTATCCTGTCCCTTATAAGGAAATATTTTATCATGTTGTAGTCCTGCTCGCTCAGGTATATCCTGTTGCTGAGAAGCGCGCTTCCCCTCTTCTTTTCATCTACAGCGACAACCTCGTTGAATATCTTCTCAAGAATAGGCTGCATGTCCTCGGTCTTGTCAGGCACAGGATACCTGTGGGCGATGGCGACCATCTTGTCAAGGATCCTGTCATTGAGCTTTTTCAGGTTCTCCTCCATCGCAGGCTCGATGACATGATACATCAGGGGTTCGCCCTTCTTCCTGTAGATGTGTATGAACAGCGGGTCGCCTACAGGGTATATCATGTTTGGGAACTCCTGGCTCTTCATCTCCCTGTCAAGCCTTGTCAGCAGCTGCGGCTCGCCCATCTCCCTTGTCACTTTCCTTATATACCTGGCAAGGTGCGGATACCTGCGCATGGCATCGTTGAAGTTCTTCGTGACAGGCGGTTTTCTTCTCGTGACCATTATCTGTTCCTCTTTTTTATGCAAATGATGCTATCTCGATGGCAAGCCCCTTCCCCGGCTCGACCTTGAACGGGATAGTCGTCGTGATTTCCTCCCCCGGTCTTTTGAACCTCTTTATGTTGATGACCCTGATGACATTGCCTGCAAACATCCTGATCTCGACATTGAAATAGACATCGCAGACAGACCTTAGCAGGGTAAGGAACTTCTCGTTGAGGTGCTCTGGGTCGACGCAGAATATTATTGTCTTGTTCAGGCTGTTGAGCTTCTTGAGCATCTTTATCACTTCGAAGCTCTTCTCATGCGAGATATTGTCCTTTATCAGGAGGAAGGACAGGGTGTCAAAGAGGATTATTTCGTTTGCAAACACCTTCTGCGCCTTGAAAAGCCTGTCCAGGAAGTTCGGCTGCAGCTTGGTATTGCCTAAAAACGGGAACATGGGGATGAAGAGCAGGCGGTTGTCAAGCATGTAGTACTTTATATCATAATCAAGCGATGCCATCTGCTCGATAAATCCCGCGGTGTTCAGCTCAGAGCTGATATAGGTGCAGGTGCGGTCATGCTCCAGAAGGCCGTAGGTCAGCCTCTGGGCAAGGATGCTCTTGCCTGCGCCGTCCTTCCCCTCGATAAGTATGAGCGAATTTACAGGTATGCCACCGCCTATGTTGCGGTTGAGCTCGTCCCTTTCAAGGTTCGTCGATATTATCTTGCTCATTTTTATCCTGAAAATGTCATCAGGTCCTTGACACTGTATTGGGTCGTGACCTGCGCGACATGTGTTGAGTTGTCGATATCCTTATATACGTCTATTTTAAGCGTCTCCCCGCTGTCCCACTGCAGCGGGTTTATGAATGTCGAGCCCGGGGCAAAGGACATTGTCCTGTTGTCATTGTCCCTGGGTATCTTCATCCCGTCGATATATACATCGAGATAATCAGTATCTATCTTGTTCGTGCCGGTATTTGTTATGTATATGGTTACAGTGTCAGGGGTCGTTCCTGTGTTGACGCTTATGTTCTCTATCTCGATGCTGGTGTGCAGCTCATGCTCAATCCTGTCATGCTGGGTATTATACGTGAGGTTTGTGGATTCCACAAGGTTGCTGTAGATAAGCACGAATGTCGATATGATTATGAGCAGGGAGAAGAATAGCATGATGAATGCTCCGATGCTGCTGAAACCCAACTTACCACCTCCTTTAAAACCTCGTTTCTAGATTGAAAACGTGTCTGTGTCCCTGACATCGTATGGTGTCGTTACGATAAGCTCATGGCTGATGCTGCTGTTTAATGCCCTGAAGGCCTTTATGAGCAGCTGCTCCCCGGGGTCCCATGTGCCCGTGTTTGTGACCTCTGTATCCGAGAGCACCTCTATAGTCCTGTTGCTGGCATTTCTCGGAAACCTCATACCGTCGATATAGATATCGATGTTGCTTGGCTTCATGCTGGTCTTGCCTGTGTTCCTGATATATACCCATGTAGTGTTGGTAGCGTTCTTGTACGATATGACCTCGATCTTGATATTGGTCTGGATGACCTTGTTGTACTCGTCGCTCTTCTGGGTGAAGGTGCCCTCTGTCTGGTCTGCATAGTTCTTGATCACGATAAGAAGACCTGAAGCGATGCCAAGTACTGCGATGAAGAGTATAAGATGAGTTATGATAGTGCTTGCGCCCATTTTTTTTACTGCCTCCCCGGCCTATCCCTTACACCTGCAATACTCATATATATGTCTTGCGTTTTTATGGCTGTATTGCCAGGCGAGAAATGCCTCAAATCTCAAATATCCCATTTTCACCAACACCCACCAGGCGGACGGCAAATCCGAGGCTGAGGATAGCGGATATGATGGCCATGTGCTCCCTTCCTGTGCCGGATATCAGGTTGAGGGCCACTTCCATCCCGCTTATTTTGCCTTTGAGGCTGGTCTTAATGTCATTGACAAGCGACTGGATTGGTTTGTCCTCACCCAGCACGATGAACTCGACCTTCCTGCCTATCTGGAACTTTTCTGCCGCAAAGGGGCTCGTGACAAGGAACACATTGTCCCATTCATGCGCCATGATCAGCTTTATCACATAGGACCATGTCCCTTTGCCCGTGGATAGGCACGCTATAAGAGATGTCATTTTAATATGGAAGATGCTTTCTTTTTTAAATATATGGCTTCATCTGATAATCCGCCCGGCCGTGAGATGAAAAAACATCTGTTGCACAATAGCGAAAAAATCAGAATTACAGCATAGATGCTAGGCAGGGCGTTATCAGAGTTTTAGTATGAAGCCGGAAAACATATATACACTATACCTTAACCATAAAATAATTGAATTATCACAGAACAAAAATAATTTAAAATCCATAAGATTAATAAATGAGTGAGTATTTACTATAGGTATCGCATGTATAGTTCTTGGTTTTTTTTAACGCATGTTTATGGAATGAAAATATGTCAAGGAATGGGTGAAAAATGAGAAAAGAACCAATAAGATTCGAAAAAATAAGCGGGATAAAGAAGATAGTGCACTGTAAGAGCTGCGGCAGGAGGATTGAGGTCAGCAACTTCAACAGGATGCTGTGCGACAGGTGCGGATACAGGGAAGGCAGAGGAGTGGCAAAAGCAGAGCAATAAGATGAGGTGAGCCTTATGGCAGAGGTAACAGTCTATTCAACGCCAGTGTGCCCATGGTGCAGGAAGGCAGAGGAGTTTCTGAAAGACCGTAACATAGATTTTAAAAAGGTTGACGTATCATCTGACCGTGATGCAGCGATGGAGATGATACAGAAATCAGGACAGAGAGGCGTGCCTGTGCTGGATATAGACGGCACCATAATAATCGGATTCGACAAGCCTGCGATTGAGCAGGCACTGGGAATATAACGATGTACGACCTTATAATAATCGGCGGCGGCATAGTTTGCTTTGGTGCAGCAGTATATGCAGGCAGGTTCCATCTGAAGACGCTTCTTATAGGCGAGAACACAGGGGGTGTCATCATCCTTACAGATAAGGTAGAGAATTACCCTGGGTTTGCGAGCATCTCAGGCCAGGAGCTCTTTGACAGCGTCAAGAAGCATGCTGAGGCATACGACATAGAGGTAAAGGAGGACAAGGCTGAGAAGATAGAGAAGGCCGGTGATGGTTTTGTCGTCAGCACTGTCGATGCAAAATTTGAGACAAAGGCCGTGCTTCTTGCTACAGGGACAGAGTGGCGAAAGCTGGGTGTGCCTGGTGAAAAGGAATTTACAGGCAACGGTGTGCATTACTGCGCGCTCTGCGACGGATACATCTACCATGACAAGGTCGTGGGCGTCGTAGGTGGCTCTGATTCTGCTGCAAAAGAGGCGCTGCTCCTTTCGACCTATGCAAAAAAGGTCTATATCATATACAGGAAGGAAAAGATAAGGGCAGAGCCCATCAATGCAAAAAGGGTTGATGAGAACCCTAAGATCGAGATCATCAACAATACCAATGTTCTAGAGATAAAGGGTGAGAAGGTCGTAAACAAGGTGATGCTTGACAATCCCTACAAAGGCAGCAAGGAGCTTGCTCTTGACGGCCTTTTTATCGACATAGGCCATATACCTATTTCGCAGCTAGTCAGGAATATTGGAGTGAAGCTGAACAAGAAGCAGGAGATAATCGTCAACAGGAGCGGGGAGACCAATGTGAAGGGTGTCTATGCTGCAGGCGACGTGACAGACCACAGCTTCAAGCAGGCCGTGACAGGCGTTGCAGAGGGAGTGAGCGCTGTATATTCAGCATACCAAATGCTGAAGTGATTTCTTTAAATACCAGGCAATCAAAATCTTATTAAATAACAGATTTTTCTTAAGACATGCATGAAGAAAGAAGCCGATGCTGGCAGCAGAGATCCCAGTGCAGCAGGAAAAGAGAAAAGGCCGATGGACAAGGCACTCCTGCTTATCGATGAGCTTGATTTTCCTGTCGGGAGGAAGCTTCTCTCTCTTGTTCTGAGGGGCGGGGAAAATGCCCAGGTAAAGAAGCACGGGCTTGAAATGCTTTCAGGATACGGCGCTCTAGCGATGTATGATGAGCAGGACATAAAGCTGCTCCTTGATGAGATGACAGCCAAGGGGCTTATCAGGACAGGAAAGGCAAAGGGCTATCTTCCTGTTATCGAGATAACAGAAAAAGGGCAGAAACGGTTGGATGATCCCCTGGACGAGCCTGACTACAGCATAGCGCATTCCGCAAAGATAACAGAGAAAGATAGGATGATATTCAAAGAGCTTTCTTATCTTGAAAAATACAATGACATGCAGAAAAAGGCGATAACAGACAGCTCAGGATGCATATTATGCGTCGCAGGCGCAGGCACAGGCAAGACAACCGTCCTTACAAGGCGGATAGAGTTCCTCTCAAGGTACAGGTCTGTCCCAACAGAGAAGATCCTCGCTGTCACATTTACGAGAAAGGCCCGCAGGGAGATGATATCAAGGCTGAACAGGCTTATCCCAAACCATGATGTGCATGTCGAGACCTTCAACTCATTCTCTGAGAAGCTTTTGCAGAAGCACCAGGAAAAGGCATATGACAGGCCTTTTAAGGTCATGGATTTTGGCAGCAGCATAAAGGCTGTCACGCAGGCCATCTCTGATGCAGGGCTTACTGTGCCGCAGGTCCTTGATATGTACTTCAGCAAAAAGAAGATGAGGGGGAATGAGCACAGGGAGCTTTTTTTCAGTTTCATGCATGACATCTTCAGCCTTATAGAGCATTACAAGAACAGCAGAAGAGGGCTTTCTGAGATACCCAGGATAGCGGCTGGCAGCAGCAACAAAAAAGTTATGATGCTTGTCTATTCTCTTGCAAAAGGGATAGAGGAATACAAGGAGAAGCACGGGCTCCGTGACTATACAGACCAGCTTGTCCATGCATTGAGGCTGCTCAAGGAGCACAAGGGCGCAGTCCCTGTCTATGAACACATCCTTGTGGATGAATACCAGGATTTAAATGACCTCCAGATTGAGCTGCTTGATATCCTTAACCCTGGAAACCTTTTTGTTGTGGGCGACCCCAGGCAGAGCATATACGGCTGGCGCGGCTCAAGGATAAGGTATATAACAGGCTTCAGGAAGGACCACCCTGAAAGCACAGTTGTCCAGCTCACGACCAATTACAGGTCATCGAAAAATATAGTGGATGCAGGCAACAGGGTCATAAGGAGCATGAACCTGCCTGATCTCCTGACAGTGAAGGACGGTGGCATGCAGCCGGCGCTTGTCGGGCACTGCGATGAGCAGGCTGAGTCATTGTTCGTTGCGCAGAGCATCCTCTCACAGGATATAAGGAGGAAGGATATCTTTGTCCTGGCAAGGACCAACAGGCAGCTCGAGAGCATATCAGAGGTGCTGGCAGGGCATGGCATACGCTTCCTGAAAAGGACTGTCGAGGAGCAGAGGCAGGAGACAGAGCCAGCTGAGGACGAGATAACGCTGTCGACAGTGCACGCTATCAAGGGCCTCGAGGCAGAGCTTGTTTTTTTGATAGGCGTCAATTCCCAGATGTATCCCTGCCAGGCATCGGACAACCCTGTGATGGACGCTCTGAAGGAGGAGGGCCATGACAGGTACAGCGAGGAGCTCAGGCTGTTGTACGTCGCCATGACAAGGGCCAGATCCCGGCTTGTCATAAACTATTATAATACGATGAGCTGCTTCATCACCCCTGACGTGAGGGCTGTCCTGTCATCTGCAAGCAACGGCACTGACAGCATCGAGTCCCGGCTGAGGGAATGGCGCAGGAAAAAGGCAGCTGCAAAGGGCATCAGGCCATACATGATCCTCAACGACAGGGCTCTTCTTGAGATCGCGTGCACACTGCCAAACACCTATGGCGAGCTTTACGTAATAAAGGGCATCGGCGAGAGCAAGATAATGAAGTACGGCGATGAGATCCTGGATATTGTGAACGGGCTTGGGGTTGGATAAAAGGTGGTGAGAATAATTTATACCTAATCATTCGACTCAGACAATATGCCTGCAAGCTGCTCTCTGGAGATCTTTACATTGCCGTCGAATACATCAGGATTGTCTTTCATCAGTTTAAGAGTCTCAGCACCCATCATCGCGGCGACTTTGCAGAACCGCCTGTAGCCGGGCATTATGTCTTTCGGTATTGATGCGATATAGCCAAAGGTGCTGTCGTGCTCCTTGTCAGCAGAGGCTATCATCCTGGAAAGGTGCTCAAGGCCCGGCCTCTTTGACCTGCCATTGAACAGCTCTGACGGCCAGAAATATCTCCCCTCAAGGGTGTCCTTGTGCACGTCCTTTATTATGTTGACCTTCTGCAGGTATCTGCCGAAGCTCTTTGCCTGCTCATTGCTCAGCATGACCTCATCTTTCAGAAAGGCCAGCCCTGTCAGGTATATCCCTACTGTGCCTGCGACATAATAGCAGTATCTGTCAAGGTCATCAAAGGTATTGATCTTATACTGCCCATCACCTCGGAGGAACTCCAGCATGCCCATGCCCATCTCCACCAGGTTTTCAGCAGCGAGCTCTTTTATGTCATCATCCAGTCTCCTGTATGTGTCATAGACCATCCCGAAGTTGTTTACCAGGAGCAGGTCATGATTATCGATAGTGGCAGGCGCAAGCGTTGAAACAAGCGAGTCTATGCTTCCTGAGCCTGATTCAAGCAGGCTGAAGAGCTCCTCCATCGCCTGCTCCTTGGCCGCATACTCAAGCGATGAATCCTCGATAGTGTCAAGCATCCTTGCAAGAAGATACTGGTTTTCAACCTCTGCCATCTTGTTATCATCAAGCATGGGGATGACAAGAGCAAAACTCCGCGACACTGTGTTTAGGATATCCCTTGATGTTACAGCCATTAATAACAGGAAATCTGCCCATTCTTATTAATGTTTCTGCTCTTAAGAGCTAGGCAGATGGCAGAAAAACCACTAGATTATATCAAAAACAGGCGACAAGGCCTCATTTAGTAGGATCGTTCACCCTGCCCATGAAGAGTATGTTTCCTGTATCCTTATCCTGGATGATGAAGATGAACGGGTGGTCTGCGCGGAATACATTGGAGGGCATGACAGCGCTTAGTTTCATGACAACTGCTGTGGCTGCAGCAGCTTCTGTGCCCTTTTCATCAACCTTTACATAGGCCTGGTGGATGACATCGCTGATATAGAGGCTTCTTGTGCCGTCCATGCCTGAGAAATCAGCATTTGCTGTAAATGCAGTCGGCATGCCCATCTTGCTTAAGGTGTCGACCAGGAAATATTTCTCCTCAAACTCGAAACTCGGGAGATATATGTCATCAAGCTTTGTCTCATGCATCTGGCTCTTGTATTCTGCAAGCTTTTCTGCTGTCAGGTTCTGCTCCAGTGAATCAAGGCTGTCTTTCGGCAGCAGTATGAGCATAGAGATCTTGTCGCCCTTGTATGGAAGCTCAAGTATCTGTAGCTCATCATTGTCTGCATAATTAAATTGCGCTTTTTCAGGCTTCATGTGCATCATAGGCGTTTGCACGACATCTGTGGGAGTTATCATGAAATCCTGGTCGCTGGTATCAGCCTTGTCGAATTCCCATTCCCATGTGCCCTTGAAATATATGGCGTTTGTAAGTACAAGCCTTGTCATAGAGTCAAGAACCCCCTGCGGTATCAGGTCTTTTATTTTTCCGTTGGTCTGCTCCTCGATAAAGCTGTTGATGGTCTGCCTTGACTGCTCTGTCTGTCCCTTGAAATCAAGATTGGATACTTTGCCTCCATAGTATTTCTCTACAGTGCTTATATAGTCATCAAGGAACTTGTAGTCATACTGCGCCCAGAGGGCATTGCCTGTCCTCAGCTCATAATCCTTGCTTCCCTTGTTGATGTCATTATAGATGGCGGCAAAATTCGGCCTCAGTATGCTGCTGTCCGGGAAATGAAATACAGATTTCATCTCACTGGCGGTCTGGCCCTTAGCGCCCTCGTATGTCATTGCAAGTGCAGCATATATGCTGTAGGGCGAGAAGAAGATATTTCCCTCCTCAGAACCGGCCAGCTTTGAATAAAGCTCAAGCCCGAACTGGTTGTTCGAATCTGTGACCTGCTCGATTCCCTGCTGCGTCGAGCCTGAATCATCTGTTGATGGCGGCATTGTCGGCTCATATGGAAAGATAAAGAGCACAGTTGCTGTGACAGCAGCGATCAATAGGACCGCGATTCCGATTGTGAGTATTTTCTTGTTCATGAAAAACATATAAGACCAGCATGTATTTAAATATATTGATAGCTTCTATCCATCCTGAAGTGATAGCCTGTTTGTCTGCTTTTTCTGAAAATATTTCAGGGTTTTTTCAAAAACAATTGTTTCTTCCGGATGATAATAAGTGTATTACATTTTTTTCGGAAATACTCCGGATTTCTCTCTGAAATCCATTTAAGAAGCAACCGCCTATCAGAAATATGAAACATGGGGTGGTATTATGGCTGAAAAACCAATCTTGTGCAATCTGGAAGAGATTGCAGACAGTGAGGATCCGCATCTGCTGACTGCCGAGGTCCCGCAGGAGTACCTGTGGGAGGGCAGGAGCTTTCTCGACCTGGCCCAGTACATGACCAATGAGGAACTTTACGCAGGGCTTGAGCCAAAAGAGCGGCAAAAATTCAGGGAGCAGGCAACCCACCTGAAAGGGAGCATAGACAGGGTCCTTGGCCTGGACAACACAGATTCGACGATCATGTTCTGGAACATGAACGATGATCCAGATGTGAACAAGGGGCCGTTCAATTATAATGAGATTATAGGTGATTACAGCGCTGACCTGATAAAGGTGAAGACGATTGATGTTGACGGTGAGAAAGTCCCGTTCAAGTGCATGGACCTTCAGATAGCCTATGAGACCGGCGGTGCCTTTTCCAGGAGTCTTGAGTATGCAACTGAAACTGGGCCCGGGCATATTTGACAGTTTCGGGCAGTCGGACATACCTTTTTTCCTGATGGACGGCAGGCTTTTCACCCTTGAGCCAGACACCCCTTTGAGAGACGGCCAGGATTATTACTCGTTTTTCGGGCGTGCCCTGCCTCTTGAGGAATCTGTCAGCATGGATGAGCTTGAAGACCTCCAGATAAGGGGAAACAAAGGATCCATAGACGATTATGCCTCAGAACTTGTGGATGATATGTTCGTGAGCAGGATACGTGATTCTGAGAAGAGGATAAGAAAGAGCCTGTCGCTCTATTCATCAAAACATAAAAACACAGCAGAGCGGTTTTTGCTGTCTGTCATCATCGAATATCTCAGCCTTCACAGGGAGACTAGGCTTGCGGGTCCTGAAGATAACAAAACCCATAAGATGAAGTTTAGGGAGTTCAGGGATTCAGACAAAGAGGTGCCGTCTATCGATGACCTCCTTGGCCAGCAGTCGGGTCTTGCCCAGGCTACAGCAGGCAGGGGCATCTTCTGCATCTCAAAGAGGGTGTATATGTGCAGGCCGGACATCAGAGCATCAGCAGAGAATGAATTTTTCCATGTTGCAGGAAGGGATTACAGGATAGGCTATCATTCATCACTCGCTGAGTTCATCTCTGCCTATAAAAAGAAGCTCAATGAGAAGTTAAGGCGGAGAATTCTCGAAAAATCATCACATTACAGGAGATTCTTAAGAGAGCATGAGCAGGCACGTCAGGTGATCGAAAAGGCAGGCTCAGCCAAAAGTAGTGCAGAGCGATTGAAAAACAACAGCGAGGTCTATTATAAGTCGCTTAAAGGGAAAAAAGACGTGTTCAGGTTCTACATAAGCCGGCCGCCTTTTATCATCGAGAAATACAATAATAAGGTG
>CAZPXC010000006.1:30716-40554 GCA_964590935.1 uncultured Methanosarcinales archaeon | reverse complement strand
GAAGCCGAGACATTATTTGGCTCTAATTTAGGCGAGGAAAAAATTGACTATAACACCTATTAAACGTAGTGGATTTGCGTTTAATATGGAGAATTTACGGTTATGCGAACATAAAAGTGATAAACCGGGCTTGATTATCTGTTATTTCATGAAAATAAGCACAGATAAGGGAGATTGGGTTAATAAAGTTGAAGATGAGGCGAGATTAAGGGGCTATTCTCCAAGGACAATCTCAAATTATATGCACCATATTGGGAAATACCTGAGATTTGGAACAACCCCTAGAGAATACCTGCTGCACTTGATTGAAGAGAAAAAGGCTGATGAGACCATAAGAAATACCGGATTTGCCATCAGGTTTTATCTGCAGGTTATGGGACTGGAAGATGACTTTGGCTTCCCGAACCTGAAAAGAGAGAAAAAACTTCCGGTGGTGCTTTCCAAAAAAGAGATTGGCAGGATGGTTTTGGCGACGATGAATGTCAATCACCGGCTCATTATCCAGATGGCCTATGCAACAGGGATGAGAGCAAGCGAACTGATCGACCTCAGATGGCAGGATATTGATTTTCAAAGGAACACCATCCACATCAGACGTGCTAAGGGGAAGAAAGACAGGATAGTCATGCTATCCCCTAAAATCAAGAAAGGCCTAAGATCATTATCTGAGGAGAAAGCAGGCTATGTGTTTGTCTCAGGCAGACAGAAGAAGTATTCTCTAAGAGCTGTCCAGAAGATTGTTGACAATGCCAGGAAAAAGGCGGGGATCAAGAAAAAGATAACCCCGCATTCACTGAGGCATTCTTTTGCGACGCACCTGCTTGAGCGTGGGATAGATATAAGGTACATAAAAGAGCTTCTCGGGCATTCTGATATCAGTACAACATTAGTGTACACAAAAGTATCAAACAGGGATTTATCAAGGATTAAGAGCCCGATCGATGATTGATATGGAATACTTGCTCTAACCTAAGAAGCCCTGGTAACCGGCCTCTGCACAACAGGGGTGATGACCGGCTTTGGAGGGGCCTGGGGTGGAGCCAGGGGTGGTGTTTGTATTGTAACATTCTCTGCCAGTGCTGCATCATGCGTCACCTGCGCAAGCTCAGCTTTCAGGTTCTCGTTCGCTGCTATCTCCTGCTGAAGGGTGTTGTTCAGGTCGTTTAAAGCGGATTCAAGCATCTGCTGCTGGCCCATCAGGTCCTCTTTCCTTGTGATCAGCTGGTTAAGGCTATCATTATCCTTCTGGATAGATGCCTGGAGAAAGGACCAGGTCATGAGCATAAGGACTATCAAGGCCGCATCAACGATTATCAAAAGCGTTTTCAGGCTCTTAGTCATCATCTTCTCCCTCGTCTTCTTGCTCATAATGGCCCTCATTGTATTCCTGGTCTGCCACAGGAACCTCAATAACATTTGGTGCTGTATTTTGCTGGATTGCAGAAAGGCTGCTGTTCAGCCTGCTTCTTTGCTCGGCTATCTGGCTCTGGAGCAGGGTATTTTCCAGCTGGTACGCCTTGGTCTCATTGTTAAGGTAATCTATGTAATCAGCATAGTACTGGTTTGTCTGGGACAGGCTTGCTATATCGTTCTGCAGGTTCTCATGCTGGACCGCATTGCTGCCTGCATGGATGCTGTATGATTTGAGGCCAGCCAATAATATAGAGGCAGAGACGCACAGCACAATCATCTCCATGACTATGAACCACCTCTTCCCTGGCTTCGGTTTTAGGATAAGCAGGACCATGATCGAGATCAGCGCTATTATGCAGAAAAAGACTGTTCCTGACTGCAGCGCTGACAGCCTGCTCCCGAGTATGGTTATGGCTGAGTATGCTGTCATGATGAGGAGCAATGCATAGCCTACGATTGTTGCCGGTCTCATTTGAACAAGAATTCCTCTTCATATATTCTCTCCTTATCGATGCCGTGGTCAGAGAGCTGTCTGACCAGTGACTCCTTAAAGGGTTTTGGCCCGCAGACATATATCCCTGCCATGCTGTCCTCAATATCCATCTCCTTGAGCGATATCCTTCCTCTTGAGCCAGAGCACCATGGTATTACCCTGAACCTGCCTCCGGACATCTTCTCGAACCGCTTCAGCTCGTCCATCGCGAAAAGCTCGGATTCTGTCCTTGTGCAATAGTACAATACAGCCCTGTTTGAGCCTGCCCTGTCTTTGGCCAGGTCCTCTGCCATGCCGATAAAAGGCGTTATTCCGATTCCGCCTGCGATCCAGAGCATATTGGCAGGCTTTCCTTTGACTGTAAACCCTCCATAAGGACCCTCGACCGTGACCTTGTCATTGACTTTAAGAGAATCAAGCCTGCCTGTATAGTCGCCCAGGTCCTTTGCCACCACCCTTATGTCCCTGCTGCCGGTCGGGGACGCGATCGAGAAGGGATGGAACTCCCTTCCAAGCTTCCTGTTATGGAACCTGTAAAATGCGAACTCTCCTGCCTTATGGTCCAGAGGCCTTTTCAGGGGTTTGAGCGCGATGTCAAATATGCTGCCTTTCTTCTGCACTGACCTGACACTGTAGACACCAGAGCGGGTGCTCTTGAAAAGAAGGCTGTAGAGAAAAGCCAGGATACCTATCGAGGAGACAATGACAGCATATATATAATATCCCCTGAAGATGTAATCGCGCGAGGCAGTGCCTCTCACAAGAAAGATATGCAGGACAGCGAAGATAAAGAACAGGCCCAGGAACTTATGGGATATCTTCCAGTAATTGTACCTTATGTTCATATAGAATGTCACGCATAACAGGACTATCAGCCCTGACAAAGCGATGATGCCCATATCGACAGAGAAGCCGTGGCCCGGAAGAAGGTAGAGGGCTGCAAGGTCCATGTTCGAGGGGATGAATTTCAGCACAAGCAGTATAGGGTGGAAGAGCAGCAGTACCAATGCTGCGCTTCCAAGGATGGTATGCACAGAATAGACCTTGTCCAGGCCGCCAAGGAACTTTTCGATAAATCTCAGCCTTGTAGAGAGGATGAAGGTTATGGCGAACATCGTCATGCCGACAAGCGCAGCCATCTGGCCCAGGGAATGGGTAAGGTTCTCATAGTTAAAGGGCAGGTTCCTCACAGGGCCAAGAAAATACCACGGCAGGAGCGGAAGCAGGCTTATGCAGACCAGTATCCACATCCCGACAGAGGTTTTTCTTTTCATCATCCTGCGATATTATATCTTCTTATCTGCATCGACTTGTCTATCGTGACGGCCTTTACATCCTTTCTCTGTGCCAGGAGCTTCTCTGCGCTGCCCCTGTCCATGACCGAGATGACAGTCGCGAGCAGGTCTGCTGTCTCAAGCGTCTTTGCGATGACAGTGACTGATGAGAAGTGCCTGTTGTTGAGCAGGTGCGATTTGTCAAAGCTCTGGCTGTACTGGTTATAGTCCCCTGATGTCGCTATAGCCTCATCACTGACCTTTATTGATGCGATATGCCTATCCCTGGCTCTTGGATGCTGTATATCGACAGTGTGCTCACTGTCCCCAAAAACCCTGATGTCGCCCCTGCCGTTGACCATCCCAGACATGACCCCCTGCCTGCTTATGAACTCGACCACCTTGTCGACAATATAGCCCTTGGCGATGCTTCCGAGGTCAATTATGGCATCATTGTTAAGAAGGCTTATCCTGTTCCCACTTATCTCGATATCCTTGTACGAGCATGAAAGGGCATCTTCAGCAGCATTCTTTTTCCTGCTGAGAAACAGTGAGCCCTGGGAGATATCATACCTTCCGCCTGTTACCCTGCAGTATTCCAGGGCTTTTCTTATGGTTTCCAGGAGTTCACCAGAGCATTCCATCTCCCTCTTCCTGTTCAGCTGCGAGATCTCGCTGTCCTTATCATAAAGATTGAATATCTTCTGGAGCCTCAGGGCTTCGCTATAGGCATCTCCGGCGACAACCTCAGCTATTACAGGGTCGACATCATAGATGGTTATCTCTATCCTGTCTCCGAACAGCTTATCCGAGAAAGTATATTCCATGCTGGCCGGAACTGGATGAGGCTATATAAAGGTTTTGCAGGTGTCATCTATCATCTGTGGGACTCGTTCATCCTGTCCCAGTCCCATCTCCTGCCCTTGTTATATTCAAGCTTTTTCAGGATCTCTTTTTCAACATCGATGTCAAATATCCCGCAGAGATGGAGTATCCTCTGCACAGCGTCCCCAAGCTCTTCCTTAAAGCCGTCTTTGCCGTCGATGTTCTTATGCCTGTATGCATCATAGGCCTCTGAGATCTCAGAATGTATAAGAGCTATCTTTTCAGCGACATCGATATCCTGCGGCCTTGTGCCAAAGCCCTTCTCCTTTGCCTGCTGCATTACCAGGCCAGTCAGTTCCTTGATATCTATCCCTGCCATACCTTTTGTGATGGTTGTTTAATATTTATATATTTGCTTTAAGATACCTAATTAAACGCGATGGCCTGGTAGCCATATTTTTTTATCTCTTCCTCTGGCCAAAATCTCATGTCCCTGGTCCGGCAGACATAAGTGACCTTTTTTTCTGTCTCCCTGCCTGTATATTCCTTTGTTTCAGGGTCCCATTCCCTCAATACAAGGATATCACCTTCATCGCATTCCCAGTCAGCAAGCCGAAGCTCAAATGTCTTTTTCCCGTCCAGGATCTTCTGGAAAAATTCCGGCCAGACCTTTTTTACATGCCTCATAGGGGTATAACAGGATACCCTGCTTTATAAAGCTTTCCGGAATTTAAAAACCTCAGCGTCATACAACAGCAAGATTTAAATACAATGCAATTACCCTTTTTCCTATGCCGGACAGAAGAGCCAGCAGGCTGTGGGGGATATTCCTGGCACTGCTTTTCATCATATTAATCTTCAGGGTTGCCGGGCTGATAACAGACTACCTGTGGTTCAGTGCCCTGGGCTTCAGCAGGATATTTCTCATAAGCCTCGAGGCAGCGATCATGCTCTTTTTTGTATCAGGCCTGATACTGTTTGTCTTCCTGATACTTAACCTGTGGGTGTCGAGCAGGCTGAGGGGAGGCCTGAAGAACTTTATGCCTTTTCGCTTCAAGCTGGCACTGGCTCTTTTGCTTTCATTCATTGTAGGTACAACAACATCCTCGGGCTGGATGACTGTCATGCAGTATTTCAGGCAGGTGCCTTTCAACCTGCAGGACCCTATATTCATGAAAGATGTCGCCTTCTACGTGTTTTCACTGCCTTTCCTGATACTTGTGTGGAAATACGCCATGGCATGCATCGTGATCACTGTCATCATCGTGCTTCTTGACTATTTCCAGTCTTTTATAGCCAGCATGTTCAGGCAGGCGAGTATCCCTGAACAGGGCAGCATGAAGGTTGTCCCGCCCCAGTTCAACCTGAAAGGCGAGCTGTCGAAGCTGAAGAAGAAGGCCTATGTCCATATCTCATTCCTGCTCTCGATGTTTTTCGTGCTTCTTGCTGCCTATCACTACCTTGCGCGGTTCTCCATCATGTATTCGCAGGAAGGCATCGTCGTTGGTGCTGGATATACAGATGTCATGGTGTACCTGCCTGCGATCAAGCTTATAATGTTCATCGCGCTGTTCATCGCAGTGTTCCTCTTCATATGGATGGTGTTCTTCTCAAAGACCAGGCTTAAGAAGAAGCATATCCTGGCATACACCATAGCCGGCTATGTGCTCCTTGTCATAATCGGCACAGGCGTCTTGCCCAGCATCATACAGACATTCCGCGTATCACCTAATGAGCTCAACCTTGAAAAGCCCTATATAGAGAACAACATCCGGTTTACGAGGATAGCGTACGGCCTGTCAAATGTAACTGAAAAGGAGTTTGACGTGGAGCAGTCCCTCCTCAACTCGACTGTGATAGCCAATGAGTCCAAGACCATAGACAACATCAGGATACTGGACTACAGGCCGCTCACCACAACATACAAGCAGACCCAGGAGATAAGGCTTTATTATGACCTGTCAGGCATCGACATCGACAGGTACAACATACTCGGCAACTATACACAGGTCATGGTCGCGCCAAGGGAGCTTGAGCAGTCGCAGATAACAGCGAACGCCCAGACCTGGATAAACCTCCACATGATATACACGCATGGGTACGGCATTGTCATGAGCCCTGTCAACAAGGTTACAAAAGAGGGCCTGCCAGACTTTTATATCAAGGATATCCCGCCTGTCTATACAGTGGATGAGCCCAGCATAAAGGTCGGCCAGCCAGAGATATATTATGGCGAGAAGGACAACGACTATGTTATGGTGAACACCGGCACTGAGGAGTTCAACTATCCGAAAGGCAACACCAACGAATACAACCACTATGACGGCAGGGGCGGTGTGAGGCTTGACTCGTTCTGGAAAAAGCTGCTCATGGCGATGAGGTTCGGCGACATAAAGATACTGCTTAACACAGATATCACCCAGGACAGCAGGATAATGTTCACAAGGAACATCCAGGACAGGATAAAGACCATCACGCCGTTCATCCAGCTCGACAAGGACCCATATATAGTCATCGCCAACAAGAGCCTGTACTGGATACAGGATGGGTATACTGTCACAGGCAATTTCCCGTATTCGCAGAATACCGGGAGTTTCAACTATATCAGGAACTCCCTCAAGATCGTCGTCGATGCCTATAATGGTGATGTGACATATTACGTGGTCGATGGCTCGGACCCGCTGATAAAGACCTATATGAACATATTCCCTGACCAGTTCAGGCCGTATGATGAGATGCCTGCTGTGCTCAAGAAGCATGTAAGGTATCCAGAAGACCTGTTCAGGGTGCAGTCAAGCATTTACAGCATATACCACATGGATGACCCGACAGTCTTCTACAACAAGGAGGATGCCTGGCAGCTGCCCAATGAGATATACGGCACAGGCCAGCAGATACAGGTCGAGCCGTATTACATAATAATCAAGCTTCCCGGAGAAAAAAGTGAGGAGTTTGTCATAATGACTTCCTTTACCCCGATAAAGAAGGACAACATGGTCGCGTGGATGGCGGCGCGCTCAGACGATGGCGAGTACGGCAATATCCTCCTGTATAAGTTTTCCAAGGACAAGCTCATCTACGGGCCGTCGCAGATAGAGGCGAAGATCGACCAGGACTCTGAGATAAGCCAGCAGCTCACCTTATGGTCGCAGCAGGGCTCAAGTGTGACAAGGGGCAACCTGCTCGTCATCCCTATAGAAAAAAGCATACTCTATGTTGAGCCGCTGTACCTCCAGTCAGAGCAGGGCCAGCTACCGGAACTCAAGCGTATAATCGTTTCTGACGGTGACAGGGTGGCCATGGAGAACACCCTGGGCGAGGCGCTTGAGGCATTGTTCGGCAAGGCGCCGGTCAAGACAACAGGCACCTCTATTGGTGTATCGAACAAGACACAGAGCGAGCTCATCGACCAGGCCAACACGCTCTATGAGCAGGTGCAGCAGTCCATCAGGAACGGAGACTGGGCAGGTATCGGCGAGAACCTGGACAACCTCGGCAAGACGCTTGAGGCTATGAAATCTTCTTCTGCCGGGAAATAGGTTGTTTTGTCTGCTGTTGAGTTAGGTTCCTAAATACATGATTGGCAAAAAAATTTAGTCATGAATAGCTTTGTGTAATTGTTTGGTAAGGTTTTCATTTTTGTATGATGAAAAAATCCATCCACCCAAGGCACGGACGGCAACAAACTTGTGTTCAGTTGCCTGCTTCGCTGACCGCAACCCCCTACTCCGTTAGGGGAATGCTCAAGAATCGGAGATTCTTGGCATGTTGAAAATGGTAAACCATTTTCATACACACGGTCAGCTACACCCCGCCGTGGATGGATCTTTTCTGCAAGTGCAGGAAGCAAGCCGAAGGCTACTCAAGCAGAAATTTGTCATTCGAAAACTGACTATGTCAGTTTTCTCAGACCATAATTATCCCGCCGAAAAGGCGGAATAATTATATTTCATGGCGCAAGCCCGCAGGCACCTGCAGTGCCGTGTTTAAGCGGGCTTGCAGCCAGTGAATGAAAAAATTTCTTTCGCACAATCAGGAAAAAAATACAAAATGCTTAATACCAAACAAGAAAATAAATGCGAGGGACGGGATTCGAACCCGCGGACCCACTAAGGGACAGGATGTCCAATCCAGATGATGGACAATAGCAGGGCAGTACGCCTGCTGTCCTGGAGCTTAAGTCCTGCGCATTTGGCCAGGCTTTGCTACCCTCGCATATTGTAAAAATAAATATATTCTGACTGCTTTATCCTGCATCGGATAAGGCAACGGCGTTATATATAAAGTTTGCCCCGTGCTGCACGGTTTCCATTCGGTTTCCGGGAACTTATTATATACAAGCTCAGCATACCCTGCTGTGGGTGATATGAATGAAGATAAGTATCCTGTTTACGGCAACTGTTGTTGTCCTTGCTTTGGTATCGGCGATATCTGCTTATGCATCGCCGGATTTCCATATCGAGATCCAGAAACCGCAAAGCAGGGCCTATGATTATTCTGGTTATGATGCTGACTATGTCAACATGGAGATTGCTGTTGATGCAGGCACTGTGCTTGACAACATAAGCATCAGGATTGATGATGGGGGGTATGATGATGTCTGCGAAAACTGCTCAGGCTATGACAGCTGGCTCATGGTCCCGGCCGGAGAGCACACATTGTACGCAAGGGGAGTTCTTGATGATGAGACTAAGACAGACTCAGTGGATTTTTCTGTATGGCTTGAGCCTATCGGACTTGAGGTCATAAGCCCGGAATCAGAGGCTTATTCAGACAATGACCTAAACTTTCTGTTCAGGACAGATGTGGATTCGACGATCTATTATATACTGGACAGCACCTATCATCCTGCGTGCGAGGACTGCAGGGTATTTGATGATGATGTCAGCCTTGATGATGGCAACCATACCCTGACAGTATTTGCATACCAGGGTGAGAGGTTTGAATCCAGGACAGTCAATTTCAGCATCCAGGAGGAGCAGGATATAGGGCTTGATATTGTGAGCCCCACTCACAGGACATACTATGACAGCAGTGTCCTCTTCAGGTTCACGACTGATGTCAGTTCAAGGATCAGGTACAGGCTGGACAGCAGCTGGACAACCGCATGCGCAAACTGCACTGATTTTTCAGACCATGTTGAGCTTGAAAACGGCACCCACACACTGAGAGTGCGGGCAAACAGCGGCAACATGACACAGACAAAGGATGTGGTGTTTACTGTAAGGGAAACGCAGGGCAATGATTATAACCGGACCTGGCCTTACCCTGGTTTTGAGAACCTGCCAAAGCTTCTCGCTGATGGAGAGATAAGCGACGATGAGCTTGCAGAGATACTGGAAAACAATTCGTTGCCTCCGGGGATAATCAACAGGCTGATAAAGACCGGCCATCTCGGGAAAAACTCGATAGACGCGATACTTGAGCACCAGTTCAGTCCCCCAGGGATATTCAGGAGGTTTATGGCTTTTGTCGGGCTTGCAAAGCTGGGCTATGCTGAAGAGATCTATGACACATACAACCTTTCAGACAGCCAGTATGAGAAGATGCTCTTCAGGGATGACCTGCCCGGAAAGAAAAGCAGTAAGATAAAGCAAAGGCTTGGCAAGGTGGTCCAGTCCAGGATAGAGAACGCACCGCAGAAAGAGCAGGACCTGAAGGTCTTTAATGCAGCAAGGCAGAACGGGCCGGCAGAGGAGAATAATGCAGTACACGGCAACGCGCTGGGCAAACAAAAAGAAGCCCCAAGGAACAATGGAAACTCAGCCTCTGCAGGGAAGAGCAACGGCAATTCCCTCAGCAAACAGAAGCAGGACAAGGCTGCCGGCAACGG